>CALWAM010000039.1 GCA_944373135.1 uncultured Bacilli bacterium
CATATCGAGAATCTTCTAAAATTATCCAAGTATTAACCAAAGAACATGGTATGATAAGTATCATTTGCAAAGGTGCCAAAAATATTAAAAGTCCTTATCGAAATAGTAGTCAAAAATATACCTATGGTATTTTTCATATCCATTATAAAAAAGGTAAATTATCAGATCTTATTGCTGTTGATATAATAGATAATTTAAATAACATCAAAAGTGATTTGCTTAAAATTTCATATATATCTTATCTAAGTGATTTAACATATCAAGTAATTAAACATAGTGGAGAAAACTTATATAATTTGTTAATACCAGTTATTTTAAAAATCAATCAAAATCTTGATTGCACAGTATTAACTAATATTTTAGAATTAAAATACCTTCCTTATTTAGGAATATCACTTAATTTAGACGGCTGTATAAAATGTCATGATACTAAACATATTGTTACTTTAAATGCCTATGCTGGTGGTTTTATTTGCCAAAATTGTTATCGTAATGAACCAATTATTTCTCCCAAAGCTATAAAGTTAATTCGTAGCTATTATTATATTACTATCGAATCCATTAATACCATTAATATATCAAAAGATGTAATATATGAAATTAATAATTTTATAGAAGAGTATTACGATCGTTATAGTGGTTTATATTTAGATAGTCGAAAGTTTTTGAAGAAAATATTAAATCATCTTGCTTCTTGAAATATTATTGGTTATAATAAAAAAGATGTTTAATTTTTTTAATAATAAGGAGTATTTGTATCATGAACTTATTAATTTGTTGTTCTAGTAGAGATGAAATTCCAAGCGATTTTCTTAATATAATGGATGAAATTGGTCGAATACTGCAAAACAAGTATCGATTGATTATAGGTGGCTGTTCATCTGGTATGATGGCTAGGATAATACCATATTTTAAAAACTATGAAATAGTAACACTTCCTATATATGAAGAGAAAATTCCTAATAATTCGTCTAATAAAATAATATATTGTTCAAATACGATGGAAAGAACAAATAATTTATATCAACTTGCTGATATAATATTACTTATGCCTGGAGGAATTGGAACTTTAGCAGAATTATTTTCAACATTAGAAGAAGCAAGGACTTTAAAAAACAACAAGAAAATAATTATTTTTAATTATAAAGATTACTATAAACCAGTTTTAGATATGATAAAAAAACAAGAAGATTTAAAATTTAAAGATAAAGATGATAATTATTACTATATTATTAGTAATATTACAGAGTTAGAAGGAGTATTATCATGAATAATAAAATGGAACAAATTGTTAATTACTGCAAACAATACGGCTTTATATTTCAAGGTAGCGAAATATATGGCGGATTATCAAACACTTGGGATTACGGTCCTTTAGGAATTGAATTAAAAGAAAACATTAGAAGAGCTTGGTGGAAAAAATTTATTCAAGAAAATCCTTATAATTATGGTATCCAAAGTGCGATTTTGATGAATCCTAAAGTTTGGGAAGCTACAGGACATGTCTCAAATTTTACTGATCCACTAATAGATTGCCGTCGCTGTAAAACTAGAATAAGAGCAGACAAATTAATTAACGAGTATTTAAAAGAAGGAAATTGTGATGGTTGGTCGAATGAAGAATTAGAAAATTATATTGAAATTAATAAAGTTCCTTGCCCTAACTGCAGCGCAAGTGATTTTACTAAAGTACGCCAATTTAATCTATTATTTCAAACCCATCAAGGTGTAACAGAAGATGCAAAAAGTGTTGTTTATCTGCGCCCCGAAACTGCTCAAGGTATGTTCGTAAACTTTAAAAACATCGAACGATCTATGCGTTTAAAACTTCCTTTTGGTATCGGTCAAACTGGTAAAAGTTTCCGTAATGAAATTACCCCAGGAAATTTTATTTTTAGAACTAGAGAATTTGAGCAAATGGAGTTAGAGTTCTTTTGTAAACCAGGTACTGACTTAGAATGGTTTGGATATTATAAAAATTTCTGCTTAGATTTTCTAAAGAGTTTAGGCATCAAAAAAGAAAATTTAAGATTTCGTGATCATGAAAAACAAGAATTAGCATTTTATTCTGTTGCAACAACTGATATAGAATTTCTATATCCTCACGGTTGGGATGAACTTTGGGGAATTGCCGACCGCACTGATTACGACCTTAGTGTTCACGCCAATTATTCTAATACCGATTTAACATATTTAGATCCAACTGATAATACTCGTTATTTACCATATGTAATTGAACCAGCCTTAGGCTTAGATCGAGTAATTTTAGCTTTTTTATGTAATGCTTATGAAGAAGAAATAATCAACGACACTAAAAGAGAAGTATTAAAAATTCATCCATACTTAGCTCCAATAAAAGCAACTATTGCCCCTTTAATTAAAAAAATTCATGGCGATAAAGCTCATGACATATACGCTAATTTATGTAAATATTTTAATGTATCATATGATGATAGCGGTAGTATTGGTAAAAGATATCGCCGTAGTGATGCAATAGGAACACCATTTGTCATAACTGTAGATGATGATACACTTAACAATAACACCGTTACAATTAGACATCGTGATACAATGCATCAAGAAAAAATTAATGTTTCAGAACTAAAAAATTTTATAGAGGAATATTTAGAATTTTAATCATATAAAAACTAAGAATCAATTAATTATTGACTCTTAGTTTTTATTAATTTTAGCGGTTGTTCAGGAATTTCTGGTTCTCCAATTTCTCCGTCATCAATTAATTGATCAATATGATTTTCAATTACTTCTTGCTTAAAGGTATTAAGTATATCAATTAATTTTTGTAAATATTCCTCATGGAGATTTTTTTCACTTCGTTTATTATTAATATTTTCTTTTAGCTTTTCGATATCACTAGCTAATTTTTCCTGTAATTTAAGTAAATTATCATAGTAACGTGTGTGATTTTGAATTTTTTGCTTATAGTTTTCATTTCCATAATTTCTAGCAATTTCATTTTCTTCTTTAATACAATTAATTAATTTAATAGCTTGATATAATCCAAACAGGGCAGTTGTTATTATAGCAACTATAGCTACAGGATGCAATGAAACAATAATTGCAAACACTAAAGTTAATACTGATCTAAATATTGCTTCTTGTTTAATAATTAAATTAGATTGTTCAATTCGATTTAGTAATGATTTCTCATAAGTTAATTCTGCATATGTAATATATGTGTCTTCTTTTATTAGAGCTAAATTGTGCTCTTTCTCTTTTAATATTTTACATAAATTTCCGATTTCGTCATTCAATTCTGATATGTATCCTTGTTCTTCGTTAATTTTATCATTTAATTTCATTCATAAAACCTCCTATAAATATTATAATATAAGATTAAAATTTTTGTAGCTTTTTTATATTAATGCTAGATATTTTCGCTTTTGCCATTTTTTATATTGATATTGTTTAAGTTTTAGTTTATAATTTAAACATAAGGATAGGAGAATATATATGAGTTTGAATAAATTAAAAAAAATCATTGGTATTGATGATTCCTATAATAATGAAAATATTGAAGATGAGTACTACGTAGATAGTACTGATGACACTCTTAAGGATGCAGATAAATGTGGCAATAAAATGATTTTATTGGAGCCAAGGGCTTTTTCCGAATCTCAACAAATAGCTGATTATTTGAAAAAAAGGAACAGTGTTGTTGTAAATTTAAAAAGAGTAACATCTGATCAAGCTAAACGAATTATTGATTTTCTTAGTGGATGTATTTATGCCATTGGCGGTACAATGCAAAAAATTGGTGTAGGAATATATTTATGCGCTCCACGAAACGTAAATGTCCAAGGAAAAATTACTGACGAATCCGAGAAAAGCAAAGAAAAGAGCGAAGAAGAAGTTGACTGGTAGGGATAATTTATGAAGAAATTTAGTACGGAAATAAAAGGATATAATAAAAAAGAAGTAAACGATTTTGTTTTAAATGTTACAAAAGAATATGAGAGTATTCTAAATAGACTTAAACAAGCCGAACAAGAATTAGCTTTAGTAAAAGAAAAAAACAAAAAGTACGAAGATATGGAAACAACTTTAAACCGTGCTATTTTAATTGCTTCTGAATCATCCAATCAATTAAAGAAATTGGCTCACGATGAATATAATCGGATTATTGAAGATGCCAAGAAAAATGCTTCGCGATTAATCAATGAAGCCCTAGAAAAAGTTGAAAAAATAGAGGGCAATGCTACTTCTTTACAACATCGAATGAACGTTTATAGTCGAAAAATCAAGCAAACAATGCAAGAACAAATTGAATATATTGAAGAAATAAATAAGATAGATTTTTAATTATGATTTATCTTTTTTCGTTTATAAATTCTTTTAAAATTTTTGTAATAGCTCTTTTTTCAATTCGTGAAACATAACTACGTGATATATTCATTTGTTTAGCTATATCCTTTTGGGTCATTTCTTTATAATTAAATAAGCCATATCTTTTTACTATAATATCTTTTTCTCTATCGCTTAAAACATTTAAATATTTTAGTAATAATTTAATATTTTCTTTTAAATTTATTTCATCAATTATATCTGTCTTATCATCTTTATTGACATCAATAAGTGTTATTGTATTACCATCTTTATCATACCCAATCGGATCATTTATGCTTACATCATTTTCTCTTTTTTTGTTACTTCTAAAATGCATTAATATTTCATTTTCGATACACCTAGCTGCATAAGTCGTTATTCTAGTCATCTTATCTAAAGAATAACTATCTATTCCTTTAATTAAACCTATTGTTCCAATACTAATTAAATCATCAGTATCATCATTTTTGCTTTCAAATTTTTTAACTATATGAGCAACTAGTCTTAAATTGTGTTCAATTAATTTAGCCCGGGCATTCTTATCATGATTTTCAATCATTTGTTTTATATATAAATCTTCTTCTTCCTTAGTTAATGGTTCAGGGAAAATATTATTAGAATAGCTTCCAGTGAAAAACAGCATATCTTTTATTATACTAAATAAATAACTTAACATTCATAACCACCTAATAAAAAATATTACTTTTCTCATAAAACTATTACTTTTATATTTGTTAATAAAATGATATAATACAAGCAATGAAAAGAGGCAAATAAATGAAAAAAATGGCAATATTAATTTTATTATTTTTAATTTTAACAGGATGTAAAAGCAAGTATTATGGGACATGGTGCAAATATGTTCAAACTTATAGTGTTTATGGAATTGTAAAAGATGAAATATCTGATAAAGAAAAAAATGAAATAATAAAATTTATTAAAAATTTAGATAATTTAAAAAGTTATGATTATTTAGATGATATTGATGATGCTAAAGGAATGTTTGTTATCTATTTAAGTAATAATGATGATATTGATATTATAAAAACTAAATTAAAAGATTTTGCCATTATTTATGAAGCGGGAATTAAAGATATAGAAAGCGTTAATGAAGAATTAATAATAAACAAAAATGGTACGTTAGAATATAATTATAACTTAACTGAGCCATCTTCAAATACTATTACATCAAAGTTTACAATAGAAGATTATATGATTAAATTAGATGATCACGATCTTAAATTTTATCTTAAAGACGATTTTATTTGTAAGGAATTTACCTGCGAAACTATCTACATAAAATCATCCGGCAAAACTTGTAATTAGATTCAAAAAGAGGAGGGATTATAATGTTTGATAAATTTTATCCTGACATATATGCTCGAGATATTTTCAGTATTAATTATCAAAAACTAAAAGAAAGAAATATTAAATGTTTATTATTTGATTTAGATAATACTATAGCTACCGTTAAGCAAAATACTCCGAGTCAAAAAGTAAAAGAGCTATTATACAATTTAGAAGAACAAGGATTTAAAGTAATTATCTTTAGTAATAGTGGTAAAAAGAGAGTAGGTCCATTTAAAGAGATGTTAAATGTTGATGCTTCATATTCAAGTATGAAACCTCTACCATTTAAATATAAAAAGATTTTAAAAATTTATAAATATAAAGACAACGAAATAGCAGCTATTGGTGATCAAATTTTAACGGATGTTTTTGGCGCTAATTGTATGAATTTTACTAGTATTTTGGTTAATCAAATATCTACAAACGATTTTATATGGACTAAAATAAATCGCAGAATCGAAACATTTATTTTAAATAAATTTTATCAAAAAGGTATGTGGACTAAAGGAGAATACTATGACTAAAAAATGCATTGGATGTGGTTCGGTTTTACAAAACTTTGATGAAAAAAAGCCAGGCTATGTTAAAGACTTGCAAAAAGATTATTGCATGCGATGCTTTAAATTAATAAATTATGGTAAAACGTCTATTGAAAAAATAAAATATATGAATGATGAAATCATAAATATCGTTAATAATGATAATTCATACAAAATATTCTTAACTGATATACTAAACATTAACCAAGAAGTAATGGATAGTTTTCATAAGTTATTAGAACCTAAAATTTTAGTTATAAGTAAATGTGATATTATTCCAAAATCAATCAAAAATTCTAAAATAATAAATTTTTTAAAAACCAATTATCAAATTAAAAATGAAATAATATTCATTAGTAGTAAGAAAAATATTAATACAAACTTTATTATTAATAAATTAGTTGAATTAAATATGAAAAAAGCCTATTTACTAGGATATACTAATGCCGGTAAAAGTACATATATAAATAAGCTAACTAACGGAAAAATTACTACTAGTAATTTATATAACACGACCTTAGATTTTATTAATATTCCTCTTGATGAAACATTTTATCTTGTTGATACTCCAGGACTTAATCTTAAAAATAATTTATTTAGTCCAAAGGATATTAATTTAATTAAAAAAGCTAATTCTTTCAAGAGTATAAAACCAATAACTTATCAAACCAAAGAAAATAGTATTATTAATATTGAAAATCTAATAGAAATAAGCAATATGGGTATAAATAGCTTAACAATTTATTTAAATCAAGGATTAAATATCAAAAGACAGTTTAAAAGTACCTTAAGCCTTTCTAATTTTTCTATAGATCTTTCTAATAATTCTGATTTAGTAATTAAGGGAATAGGATTTATCAATATAAAAAAAGAATGCACTCTTGACATTAAAATTAAAGATTCAAATCTTATAGAAATTAGACCATCAATATTTAGAAAGTAGGTATATTATGTCAAAAATTAAGGTGATGAGTGAAAAACTTGCTAATAAAATTGCAGCTGGCGAAGTAGTCGAAAAAACTGCTTCAATCGTTAAAGAATTAG
The DNA here is from genome assembly GCA_944373135.1 of uncultured Bacilli bacterium. Classification (GTDB taxonomy): domain Bacteria; phylum Bacillota_I; class Bacilli_A; order RF39; family UBA660; genus CALWAM01. The sequence continues at coordinate 7,281 of CALWAM010000039.1, forward strand.
TAGAAAATAGTATTGATGCCCAAGCTAAAACAATTACTATAAATCTTCTTAATGGAGGATTAAAACTAATAGAAGTTATAGATGATGGAATTGGTATGGACAAAGACGATGCTTTATTATGTTTTAGCAGACATGCTACTAGTAAGTTAATTAAAGAAGATGACTTATTTTTTATTAATACCTTAGGCTTTAGAGGAGAAGCATTACCATCAATTGCGAGTGTATCAGATGTTGTATTAACGACGTCTACTGGTGATATGGGAACAAAGATTCATATCAAAGGTGGAAAAATTCTCGAAAATACTTTCTCTGATGCCAGAAAAGGCACTAAGATAACTGTTACCAATTTATTTTTTAATACTCCAGCGCGACTTAAATATCTTAAAAGTGAACAAAGTGAATTAGCTAATTGCTTATTTTTCATAGAAAAAATAGCACTTTCTCATCCTGATATAAAATTTATCCTCAATAATAATGAAAGAACTTTATTAAAAACTAGTGGCTCTAATGATTTAAAAAAAACAATTCATGAAGTATATGGCTTAGAAATATCAAGCCGATTAATAGAAGTCAAGAAAAGCAATGATGATTATGATGTATATGGTTATATTTGTAAACCCGAAATTTTGAAATCTAATCGTAATTATATGACTACAATCATTAACGATCGTGTTATAAGAAACAATGAATTAAATAGAGCAATAAATGATGGCTATTACACCTATAAACCAGATATTAAATATCCCGTAGTAGTATTAAAAATTGATACCGATCCTACTTTAATCGACGTAAATATTCATCCTACCAAACAAGATATTAAAATCAGTAAAGCTGAATCATTATATAAGTTAATAACAGACGTAATAAAAGATGCTTTATATAATAATATGTTAATCCCCGTCATGAACTTCACTAAACAAAGTGTTAATTATGAAAAAGAAGAAATAATAACAAGTAAAATAAATGAGGATGAAGAAAAATATAATGATAACATCCAAACTCACTTAGATTTGAGTTATGATAATAAAAAAGAAGATATTATTATTCCTAATGAATCAATCAAAAAATTAACTTTATATCCAGTAGGTTTAGCTTTAGGCACTTATATTATTGCTGAAAACGAAGAAGGAATTTATTTAATAGATCAGCATGCCGCTCAAGAACGTATAAATTATGAAAAATATTATAAAGCTTTAAAAGCCGAAAAAGTAAGTAAAACAAAAACTTTAATTCCTATCCCTATAGAATTAAGCGCTAGTGATTACATAAAACTCCAAAATAATATGGATATTTTAAAAAATATTGGCTTTACAATTGAAGAATTTGGTATAAACACTATTTTAATAAAAGAGCATCCAGCTTTTCTAAAAAAGGGTTTTGAAGTTGAACAAATTCATAAAATTATTGACTTAGTAATTAGTAAAGAAGATAAATTTGATTATAATAAATTTAATGAACATATAGCAATTACTTTAGCGTGTAAAATGAGTATTAAAGCTAATACTCATATTAGCAAAGAAGCTATGGAAGAAATACTTAGAGAATTAGTTTTAACTGATAATCCCTATAATTGTCCTCATGGTAGACCAACAATTATAAAATTTAGTATTTATGAATTAGAAAGAATGTTTAAAAGAGTCATGAACTAAAATTATTAATTATAACATTTAAATATAATATAAAAATGTATATTTGTAAATGATGTGAAACAAAAAATATTAAATTAATTCAAGATAATTGAGTTAATTTTTTTTGCTCTA
>CALWAM010000040.1 GCA_944373135.1 uncultured Bacilli bacterium
TCTACCGCTGATTTGATCGATTACCAAGTGAATGACGGATTTGCCGCAAGACCAGTCTTATATCTAGATTCTAGTGCGTTGATAACATCAGGAGATGGAAGCGAATCATTTCCATATGTCTTAAATTATTAAAATGTGTTATTTATTGTTTAGAATAAATACTTGAGATATAGTGTTTATTTTTTTCTTTTATTTTAATTATTATTAATATATAATATGGGTGGTGAATTTTATGAAGTTTAAGATTATTACTTTAGGTTGTAAAGTTAATATTTATGAGAGTGAAATAATGAGTGAATTATTATTAAATAATGGTTTTATTAAAGATGAAGAAAATCCTGATATTGTTATTATTAATACTTGTTCAGTTACGAATATGGCCGATGCTAAATCAAGAAAATATATAAGAAGTGTAAAAAAAGATAATAAAGATATTATTTTAGTAGTAGTTGGATGTAGTAGTGAAAATCATAGAGAAGAATTGCTTGATTTAGATGTAGATATACTACTTGGTAATAGGAATAAAAGTAAGATAGTAGATATAATTAAGGAATATTTAAAAACGAAAAAACGATATGTTTATTTTGATAATGATAAAGTAAAAGAATTTGAAGATATGGTAGTTGATAAGTTTAGAAGTCATACTAGAGCTTTTATTAAAATACAAGATGGTTGTAATAATTATTGCTCTTATTGTATTATTCCTTATTTAAGAGGTAATTTACGAAGTAAAGATATTAATAAAGTAATAGAAGAAGCTAATAATTTAGTTAATAACAATCATAAAGAGATAGTTTTAACTGGTATACATACTGGTAGTTATGGGAGAGAGCTGGGATATGACTTAAGTGATTTATTAAGAGAATTAATTAAAATAGATGGTTTAAAAAGAATTAGAATTAGTTCAATAGAGATTACAGAGATTAATGATAAATTTTTAGAAGTTTTAAATAGTAGTAAGGTTATAGTAGATCATTTGCATATTCCATTACAAAGTGGTAGTGAAAGAATATTAAAATTAATGAATAGAAAGTATACTAAAGATGAGTATAAAAATATTATTGTTAAAATAAGAAGCATAAGACCTAATATAAGTATTAGTACAGATGTTATAGTAGGATTTCCTAGTGAGAGTGAAGATGATTTTAAAGAATGTATAGATTTTTGTAAAGAGATTAAATTTAGTAAGATTCATGTTTTTCCTTATTCTAAAAGAGATGGGACTGTTGCTAGTAAGATGAGTAATCAAATAGTTAATAGTGTTAAACATGAAAGAAGTATTATGTTAAATAATATATCTAAAGAATTGGAATTAGCATATGCCAAAAAGTTTATTAATGAAGTAGTAGATGTTTTAGTTGAGAGAGTGGAAAATAATATTAGTGAAGGATTAAGTAGTAATTATTTAAGAGTTTATATTAATGAAGAATTAAAAGTTAATGAAATATATAATGTTAAAATTATTAAAGTGGATAATGATAGAATAGAGGGAGTTATAATTGATGATTAAATTAATAACAAAGAATGATTTAAGTGATATTAGAGAATGCAGTAAATTAGATTATCAAATAGATGATATGTATTTGGTTAGGACAACTGATATATTTCCTAAAGATAAAAAAATTACCAGTATTAGTTATGATAAAGCTCTTTCATATAGTGATTCTTATATATTTGGAGATGTTTTATATTCTTTTGGACGTGATATAAGAACTAAATGTCAAGTAGCTTATGAAGGAGCTAGAAGTACAGTTCATTTTTGTTTAAATGGTTTAGTAGGTAATCATGGATATGGTTATTTTACTAATAGAAAGTATATTATTTTAGAACCACTTATTTATCATTTAAATGATATTAATTTATTGTCTTTAAGAAGTGAAGATACTTATTTTAAGGATTATATTGATTTATATGAACCAATAATTATTATGTCAAAAAGTAATTATGAAGAAATAGAAGATGGTAATGATTTAAGTGATTATCAAATATTTATATATGATTTTAATAATGATGATATTGTAAGTATGTATCCAGTTAAATTTGGTTTTGGAAGTGATTATTCTTTTGTTAAGTTTGAACAAGATTTAGTTAATTATGTGTTTGGTATACTAAATATACCTTGTTTTATTATTTCTTCTCATGGTTATAGTGATTATGAAAATAGCAGTAATATGAATGATTTAATTAATAGAGTAAGAGAAGAATATGGTATTGATAGTATAATTCATTTTAATAGTGAAATTCATGTAATTGATAGTAATATTAGTATAGAAAATTCAATGAGAAGTGATTTAAATCATTTTATTTATGTAGTTAATAATAGTAATGTAGAACAATATTTAAAAGATGAATTATTATCTTTAATCCCCTTTATTGAAGATGTAAGAAACTATGATGGAGTAGGTTTTTGTAAAACGTTAAGATGGGAAGATAAAACTTTAGATAGAGAATATATTAATAGTAAATTAAGAGAATTTATAAATATAATAGGTATAGAAGAATTTATGAAATTAACTAATGAGTATAATAAAAGTTTGTTAAATAGTAATAAATTAAGTAGGAGTTAGTTATGGATAAATTAATGAATTTAATGAGTGATATAAAGTATGGTTGGATAGATAAAAATGGTAACAAACATTATGATGTAGGTGATGATTTTTCTACTAATTATAGTTTACAATCACCTGAAGAAATTTTAGTAAATAAAGTAGGGGTGTGTTGGGATCAAGTAGAGTTAGAAAGGTATTATTTGGAAAATAATAATGTCTATGTTCAAAGTTATTTTATAGTTTATTATGATGAAGATAAATGTCCTACTCATACTTTTTTAACTTATGAAAAAGATGGATATTTTTATTGGTTTGAGCATGCTTGGGTATTATTTAGTGGTATTCATCGGTATAATAATTTACAAGAATTATTATTAGATGTAAAAAATAAATTTATTAAATATGAATTAAATAATAATTATGATTATGATAATTTAATTATTTATAATTATAATAAACCTAAAAGTCATATAAATGTTCAAGAGTTTTATAAACATTGTGAATCAGGGAAGATTATATATTTAGATGTTAAGTAAATAATAATGGGGATTATTTTTTTCTTTAGTAATGTTATAATATAGTAAATTATAGAATTGGAGAAAAAATGTATGAAGTATTTTGGGCTGATTTATCTAGGAGCTTTTTTATTAATATTGATACTTGTGGGAATAGTTAAAAAAAATAATATTTTTAATTTTTTTAAGAAAAATATAATTAAAATATTATGTTCATTTATTATTGCTTTTTTAGTATTATTTATAACTAGTGAAAATTCGCCTTTATATGTTATGAATGATTGGGTAGATGTTAATGCTTTTTTTACAGTTGGTAAAGGAATGATGAATGGTTTATTACCTTATAAAGATTTGTTTGAACAAAAAGGACCTTTATTATACTTAATATATGGGATTGGATATTTAATAAGTCCAACATCTTATTTAGGGATTTTTATTTTAGAACTTATTTCGTTTACTATTTTTATTTATTATATAATTAAGATATGTGAATTACTTGAAGTAAAAAAATATGCTTATTTAATATCTAGTATTTTAGTAGTTTTATTATGTACGTCTAGGGCTTTTGCTCATGGGGGTAGTGCAGAAGAATTTTGTTTTCCTTATTTTGCTATTACTTTATTTTATAGTTTAAAATTTATAAAAACACAGATGGTTAGTAAATTAGAATTGTTTATTAATGGTTTACTTGCTGGTATAATATTGATGATAAAATATACTTTATTAGGGTTATGGTTTGGATATATGTTAATAATTTTAATAGAATTATTAATAAATAAAAAAATTAAAGATATATTTATTTATTCTTTAATATTTTTATTAGGAATGTTTTTATCGTTTCTTGCCTTTATAGGATATTTTTATATAAATAATGGTTTAAAGGAGTTTATTGATACATATTTTACTATGAATTTATTTTCTTATAGTGATTATAATATATCTTTAATTAAGAGGATAGAATATTCTTTTACGGGGATGGTAAAATCATTAGCTGGTAATGGGATTATAATTTTAATTTTATGGTTATTTATTTTTAAATATATTAATAAATATGTATTAGATAAAAAAAATAAAATTTATTTGATATTATTAATTATATTTTCTGTCTTATTTACTTATATTGGTGGTAAATTTTACCGTTATTATATTTTATTATTATTGCCATATATGTTATTTTCTTTAATATATGTATTTAAGAAATATAAGTTTAACTTTAATAAATTTAGAGTATTAACTATTATAATTATTTTAATAAGTTATACTTATTTAAATGCTAATTATAAAGATAATATTTTAAAATCTAAGGATGATTATGTTCAATATGAGTTTGCCAAGATAATAAATGAGTATGCTAATCCTACGGTATTTAATTATCAAACGTTGGATACTGGTATATATTTTACAACTAATCTAATTCCTAATGTTAAATACTTTCATCAAGTTAATATAAGTAAAGATAATTTACAGATTTCTTTTGATGAACAAAATAATTATATAAAGGAAGAGAAGGTTGATTTTGTGGTTATGAGAACAAATAAAAATTTGGATTATTTAAAAAAGCATTATTTAGATTTGTTTGAACATTATTCTTTGGTAAGAGAAAAATCTCAATATTCAGATGATATTTATTTCGTTTAAAAGATTTGTAATATTTACTGGTGATTTATATATGACATGTAAAGATTAATGAGGTTTTAATTGTTTAATAAATAATATTTGATATAATAATATTAGAAATGAGTGATATTATGGATGAATATAAAGATGTAGCAGGATTGGTTAATAAACATCATGAAATGGTTCAAGAAGGATATTATATTAAAGATAGAAAAAATGAAAATTTAGGTAAGGTTAAATTTGAAATATCTTTTCCTAATGAACGTAAATTTAAGATGGCGAATAGATTAAAATCTTTAGCAGCAGGTATTGGGGCTGGTGTGATTATGATAGGAGCCATGGCTGGTGTTAATTATTTAAATAGTAAAGAAGAAGATTCGTTTAATAGAATGAAAGAGGCTCAAAATGAAAGTGTTTCATCGTCTTTAGAAGTATTAGATACACCTTCACTAGAAGATGATTCTAAAGTTTTAGAAAGTTTATTATGGCAAGCTAATGGGCAAGGACTTAGTGATGATCAAAATCTGATGAATAGGCTTATTTATTTAAGAAATGCTATTAATGAATTAAATATTGAAAATGTTGAAGTGTTAAAATCATATAAGGAAGAATTTACATCTATTGTTCATGAATTAGCCGAACGAGGTATATATTATGATTTAAATAGTTATGAAGAAAGTATGAGTGGAGGAAGAAAGCAATAGTAATTGCTTTTTTTTGGAGTATGTATACAATTACGGGAAAAGTTAAGGGTATTATTTATGAAAGTGATGATTCTAACTATAAGGTAGGATTATTTAGAATAAATAAAACCGATAAAGAAGAGTGGAATATTCATATAGGTAAAGTAGTTACTTTTACAGGATATATAGGAGAATTAGATACCGAAAGTAATTATCAATTTAAAGGGGATTTTGTAAGACATAAAAGATATGGTTTTCAATTTAGTGTATATGATTATCGAAGAGAAGAGATAACTGGAAGTGAAGCAATTCTTGAATTTTTAAAAAGTCCATTAGTTAAAAATTGTGGGGAGAAAACAGCAATAAGCATTATTGAAAAGTTTGGAGATAAAGCTTTAGAAAAAATTAAAGAAAGTCCTAATAATTTATTAATGATTGATAATATTAGTGAAAAAAGAGCACTTGATATATATAATTCTGTACTAAGTTATGATAGTAGAGATAAAGAGATACTAGATTTAAAAAATATGGGATTTACAATGCAAGAAGTGATGCTATTAATTAAAAAATATGATGATAGTGCAATTAATATTGTTAATGAAAATATTTATAAATTAATTAAATTAATTAGTTTTAAAAGATTAGATACTATTTATTTAAAGAATCATGAATATGATACGGATATTAGAATTAAAGCATGTATTATAGAAGTATTAAAAAGATTAAGTTTTAATACTGGGAGTATGTATTCTTATAAAGAAGAAATACTTTCTTCTTTAAGAAGTAATTTTAATATCTATGACATAGATATTAATAATTATTTAGAAGAATTAGTTACTAGTAATGAATTAGTTATAGATGGAGATAAATATTATTTAAAAGATAATTATGATATGGAAGTTTATATTGCTGATTATTTTAATTATGTTAATAGTTTAGGTTTATTTAATTATAAAGATTTAGATAAAGAATTAAGAGAATTTGAAAAGAATAATAATATTATTTATGATAGTAATCAAGAGAATGCTATTAAGAGTTGTTTAAATAATAGGATTTCTATTATTACGGGAGGGCCTGGTACTGGTAAGACTACGATACTTAATGCGATAGTTAATTTATATATTAAATTAAATAAGATTAAAAAAAGTAATATTGATTCAGTAGTAGCTTTATTAGCTCCTACTGGGAGAGCCAGTAGGAAAATGAGTGAAGCTAGTGGTATTAATGCTAGTACGATTCATAGATATTTAAAATGGAATAAAGATAGTGACGATTTTTTAATTAATGAAGATAACAAAAATTATCATAAATTAATTATTATAGATGAAGTTAGTATGATTGATACTTACTTACTTAGTAGTTTATGTAAAGGATTAACTTATAATGTTCAAATTATATTAGTTGGGGATGTTAATCAATTACCGTCGGTTGGTCCTGGTAATGTCTTAGATGATTTAATTAGTAGTGATTTATTTAATTATTGTCCTTTAGATAAGATATATAGACAAAGTATTAATTCTTATATACCAGTATTAGCTAAAGAAATAAAAGATAAGAATATGGATATTGATTTTACTAAAAAAATGGATGATTATAATTTCTTAGAAGTTAAAAGAGATTATTTAAAAGATGCTATATATCAAGTAGTTAAGAAGAGTAAAGATAAAGGGATTAGTGTTAATAATATACAAGTACTTGTTCCAATGTATAGGGGAGATAATGGAATTGATGAACTTAATAAAGTATTAAGAGATATTTATAATCCATTAGATAAACAAAAAGAAATAAGTATTGGAGATTATATATATAGAGAAAATGATAAAGTTATTCAATTAGTTAATGATCCTGATAATGGTATTTATAATGGAGATATTGGTTATATAGAAAAAATAGAAGAAATTAAATTTCCAGTTAAAAAAGAAAGTATTACCATTAATTTTGATGATAATAGAGTTATATTTAGTAGAAGTGATATGATTAATATTAAACATGCTTATGCTATTAGTATTCATAAGAGTCAAGGTAGTGAATTTGCTCATGTTATTTTACCTATTTCTTTAGATTATTATAGGATGTTATATAATAAACTTATTTATACTGGGGTTAGTAGAGCTAAAAAAAGTTTAGTAGTATTAGGAGAAAAGAAAGCTTTTTTAATAGCAGTAAGTAATGATTTTACAGAGTTAAGAAAAACTACTTTAAAAGAGAGATTATTGTATAATATTAATTAAGATTGGTAATAATAATATTGAAAGTAGGTGGATTATGAAATCAATGTTAAAAAATACGATGATTATAGGTGGTATGGTTGGTATGGGAGTATTAGGTGCTAGTATGATGAATAAGAGTGCTAGAAAGAAAGCCGAGAAGATTATTGATGAAATGTTAGTTGATGCCAATAACACAATTAGTAAGATGAATTAATATAAGACATTTTGACAAGGTTATTAATTTATGTTATTATTAATATGTAAGTAAGAAACTTGCATAAAATAAAAAAGAGGAACATTTAATTCTGCAAGTGAATGTCGCCTCTAAAGTTTAGGGTTGACACTCAATCAGAGATGAAAGAGTGTCATATTTTTATTGCTATTACCAACAAGGTAAGAATTAATAAATTATACAATAAGTTAACTTATATAATAAGATAATTAATTAATTTTTTCTTAAAGTTAACTAAATAACACAATTAGTAAGATGAACCAATAAAAAATGGCTCATTTTTTTATGTCAATATGGTCTAACATAGATTTTTTTAGATTTTTTTTATTGTAAGTATTTACTAATTGTGTTATCATTTTATTAAGAATAGGGGAAGTATTCATGAGTATATTTAAAAGAAGATTTAATCCAGAGAAAGAATTAAATAAAATACAAAATGGTAATAAGAAGAAGACTTTAATAGGTATTATATCTTTATTAGTTATAATAGCTATAGGTAGTTCTTTTGCTTTATATCAAGTTAGAAATATTCAAGATATTGTTTATACTAAAGTAGGAGACTTCTCTAACAGCGGCGACATATATATTTCCTCTACTGTAAATGGGAGTAGTGCTTATGTATCTCGTAGTGATGGAGGACATAATGCAAGTGTAAGTTGTACTAGTCCTGGAGCAGCAGCATGGAATTATAAATCATGGGGGATAGAAATAAGTAGCTTTGCTTCTAAAAAAACTAATTGTTTTATTAATTATACTACTAACTCTTCTAAAACTTATTTAAATAATAAAGTAACCAGTTTAGTAGGTAATGGGCAAGTATTTAATGAAAATGGGATTCGTTATGAAGGAATGAATCCTAATAACTATGTTTGGTTTAATAATGAATTATGGAGAATTATTGGCGTATTTGATGATACTACTCATGGAGTAACAGGGGAATCATTAGTTAAAATAATAAAAGAAGAAGTACTTGGAGGACTTGTCTGGGATAAGTTAGGTAGCAATAACTGGGCAACTTCATCTTTAATGAATTTACTTAATGGAGCTTATTTAAATCAAGAAGATGGAACTAATAATGACTATTGTTTTGGATT
>CALWAM010000041.1 GCA_944373135.1 uncultured Bacilli bacterium
AGAGAATTAATATTAAATTTAAATAAAAATGGTATAACAATTTTAATATCAAGTCATTATCTTGATGAATTATCTAAAATAGCAACATATTATGGGTTTTTAAATGATGGAAGAATTATAAGTGAAATTAGTTCCGATGAATTAAATAAAAAAATGAAAAAGAAAATAATTATAAAAGTAAATAATTTGAAAGAAGCCGTTAAATATTTTGAATTTAATAGTATATCATATGAGGTTATTGATAATTTTAATGTAATTATTTATGGAAATGTTAATATATCAAAAATAATTATAAATCTTTCAAAGAAAGATTGTATAATTGAGGAAATACATGAAAATAATGAAACGCTTGAAAATTATTATATTAATTTAATTGGAAGTGATAGTTATGATTAAATTATTAAATGCAAATTTTTATCGTTTAAAAAAAAGTGCAGTATTTTGGATATTATTATCAATAATGGGATTAATGGGAATTTTTCTTTATATTAATTATAATGGAGTAAATCCGTCTTCTTGTGTAGATTGCAATAATCAGCTTGGAGTAGTATTTTTTGGATTTAATTCATTAAATTGGTTAATGTTGCCTATATTTATATCTATATTTATTGGTACTGAATATTCTGATGGGGTGATTAAAAACAAAATAATAAATGGTCATAAGCGAAGTGATATATATATATCTAATCTTTTAATCTCTATTTTAGTAAGTTTTATTTATAGCTTAATATATATAATTTTTGTAATTATAGTAAGTTTAGTATTAGAAAGTGATATAAATATTTCAATTAATAAATTTATATTTTTATTATTTGATTCATTTTTATTAAATATAGTTATATCATCATTGTTTACATTTGTATGTATGTCTACATCTAACAAATCTATTTCTGGAATTATATCATTAATTATTGTTATATGGACAATCATTATAACTTCTAATATTATGTCAAAAATATCAGATGCTACTGGAATAATTAAGATTGTTTATGATTTTATTATAAATGTTTTGCCTTATGGTCAAGCTACACAGATTCTTAATTTAAATGAAAATTACCAGATATTATGGTTATATTCTATAATTTTAATTTTTTTAATCAATTTGTATGGTATAATCTTAATTAAAAAGAAAGAACTTAATTAGAAAGGATCTGATTATAATGAGTATTTATTGGATATTATTAATAATCTGTTTAATACTTATTATAATTTTTTTAATTGCTAAAATTATAATAATTAACATATCTATTAAAGAGATAGAATTAAATATTGAAAAAATTTTAGAAGATGATTCAAAGTGTTTAATAACTGTTTCTACTAATAACCGAAAGTTAAAAAGATTAGCAAGTAATTTAAACTTATATATACATGAATTCCGTAAGCAAGAAAGAAAATATAAAAATGGAAATCAAGAATTACAAATGGTTATAACAAACATATCTCATGATTTAAGGACTCCACTAACAGCTATTAAAGGTTATATTGATTTGATTGAAATAGATAAATTAAATATAAACCAACAAAAATATTTAAAAATAATTGGTGATAAGGTTGATGTTCTAACAAATTTAACTGAACAATTATATGATTATTCAAAATGCTTAGATTTAAAAGATAAAATAAAAAAAGAAAAAGTTTGTATAAATGAGGTATTAGAAGAAGTTTTAATTTCATATTACGAATTATTTAAAAAGAAAAATATAACTCCAATTATAACAATCAATAAAGATAAGATTTTTAAATATTTTGATAGAAATATGTTTATTAGAGTTTTAGAAAATATTATTTCTAATGCTCTAAAATATTCAGAAAAAAATTTTAAAGTTAACTTATTAAAAAACGGAAAAATAATAATATCTAATGAAACAAAAAAATTAAATTTAACAAATATTAGTAAAATATTTAATAGGTATTATACATTAGAATCAGGTGAGAAATCTTCAGGTGTTGGATTATCTATTGCAAAGCAATTAATTGAGCTATGTGGTGGTAATATTAATGCTAAATATAAAAATAGTAATTTAATTATAGAAATTGAATTATAAAAGTTATTTTTCTTTATATTATTGATAAGATAAAATTATTATTTATTCTTTAATTTATCTTGATAAAAATTGTTTTTTTATACTGATTTATATTTGATTAAGTATTTAAAAATCTTGATTAATATGAAGACAATGGACTATAGAGATATTTAATAAACTAAGGTGTAGAAAATATTAAGCTGATTAGGGTCTAAAGTGAAATGTAGAATAATTTAGTCAAAATTGATAAATTAATGCCGGTACAATCTTTTTTAACTCCTTAGGTTTATTATATATAATGATAAGCAAAATCTATAAAAATATATATAGCATTAAGCATAGTTACTAGTGTTGTAGTTAAGATAAAGTAGAGATTGGAAGTCTATCTTGAAAAATTTGATTTTATGTTTATTTTTGTCGGAGATTTATCTGCTGATAATAATAGGATTTATTTGGTGAAATTATCAAAAGGAATTTTTATTTTACTAATATATATGATATCATTATAAATGATAGAGATAGAATACTAAAAATATTCTTTTGATATTGAAAAGCAATATAATTTTTGTTGGGAGGTAAATGTATGGAAAAAGTTTATAATAAATTAGTTCGGGATAATATTCCAAATATAATAAGAGAAAATGGTGCTGTACCTGTTTATCGTACATTAAATGAATATGAATATTGGGATTATTTATTAAAAAAAGATAGTGAAGAATTAGAAGAAGTAAGAGAGGCGTTATCGTTAGTCGAAAGAAAAAAAGAACTTGCTGATAAATTGGAATTATTAATGGCCATGGCAGAATTTTGCGGATTTAGTATAGAAGAAATTATTGAAGAAGCAGCTATAAAACGTAATAAAAATGGTGGCTTTGAAAAAAGATTGCTATTAGAGAAAGTAATAGAAAAGTAATTTGATAATATTATAATTGCTAAATAGGTAATAAATATTAAATATAATAATAATATGGTTATTAAGATATTATTGAATTTATTAATATATATATCATAACAAATTTATTTATTAATAGTATAATATTATATAAAGAAGGGATTATATGGATATAAAAAATTTAATAGGAAATACACCGATGGTAAAGTTTATTGTTAAATACCAAAATAAGATAGTTAATGTTTTTGCAAAATTAGAATTTTATAATTTAACTGGAAGTATTAAAGACAGATTAGCTTATTATATAATTAATGAATCATATAAGGATGGAAGTTTGAAAGAAGGTATGCCAATTGTGGAGGTAACTAGTGGAAATACTGGAATATCGTTTGCGGCTTTAGGAGCTTATTATAAACATCCTGTATATATATTTATGCCTGATTGGGTTAGTAAAGAAAGAATTAATATTATGAAATTATATGGAGCTAATGTTTTTTTAATTTCAAAAGAAGAAGGAGGATTCCAAGAAGCAATTAAACGTGCAGATTGCTTAGCTAAGGAAATTGATGGATTTAGACCTGACCAATTTAATAATTTAAAAAATATTGATGCTCATTATTTTACAACTGGCTTAGAGATTGTTAATAAAATAAAGAAAATAGATGCTTTTGTTTCTGGTATAGGAACAGGTGGAACTCTTATGGGCGTAGGTAAAAGAATAAAGGAATTGAATAATGCTAGGATTATTGCTTTGGAGCCTGATTCTCTTCCTATTATGTCAAAAAATATAAATGTCGGTAGTCATAAAATTGAAGGAATTGGTGATGAGTTTATTCCTAGCATTGTTAATAGAAATTTAATAGATGATATAATTACTATTAATGATGATGATGCAATTAATATGGCACGAATATTGGCTAAAAAGACTGGTATAGGAGTAGGAATATCTAGTGGAGCTAATTTCTTAGCTTCAGTAATAACGGCTAAAGATAATGAAAATATAGTTACTATTTTTGCGGATGATTTAAAAAAGTATTTATCAACGGATTTGCAAAAACCAATAGATGATGACGAAAATTTAATCTCTAATCAAATCGAGATATCATCTGTAGAAATAGTTGAATAAAAACCACACTAGGTGGTTTTTTGGTATTTATTCTACACTTTTTAATGATTCTATCATATCTATTTTTTTTAAATTAAAGTGGGTAATTATGTTAACAGCTAATGAAAATATTATACTTATTATTGTTGATAATATATAACTTAAAGTATTAATATGACGTACAAACATAATATCATCAGTTTCACATGTTGATATTATGAAATGGCTTAGATAAAGACCTCCTATTAATCCTAAAGTTATACCTACTATCGTAAGGAGAATGTTTTCTCGATTAAGATATGAATCAACTTCATTGTTATAAAAGCCTAAAACTTTAAGAGTTGCAATTTCTCGCTTTCTTTCACTAATATTAATTGCTGATAAATTATAAAGTACTACAAAAGCTAGTAATGCTGATGAAACTATTAATATAGCAACAACAGAGTCTAAAGAATCAGTCATGTTTATCAAAGTGTTTTTGGCTGTTTCCATGTATGTAATACTAGTTATTCCATTTTGTTGATATAATTCTTTTTCTAATTTATTATTATCACTGGTAGATAAATTATCATTAATTAGTAATGAGTTAGTTATGTAAGAACCAATATTTTTTTCATAAGTATTTTTAGTTAAATAAACATAATGATTAACATAGTTTTTAACTATTTCTCCAACTACTAAATCGTAACTATTATTATTAATTATTAATGTTATAGTATCATCTTTTTCTATATTAAGTAATTTAGCTATTTTTTCAGTTATATATATATAATTATCTTTTAAGTCTATTTCTTTGTTGTTAGTATTTTCTAATTCTATGATATTATCTATATCATTAGGATTTTTAAAAATAAATAAATTAAGATCATATGATGTATCATTGTTATTAATTTGGGCAGTTGTTATTTGAGTTTCTATTAATGAATTAATTTCGTAGTTATTGTTTATGTAGTTTGTTATGGTATTTATATTAGCATTATTATTTATTGAAATAATTTTATTATATTTAAATATATTGCTAAATTGATATTCACTAATATCCTTTATAGAGTCTTTTAATCCAAATCCTGATAAAATCAAGGCGGTACAACTTGCAATACCAATAATAGTTGCTAAGACTCTTGATTTGTATCTAAAGATATTTCTTATAGATATTTTATTAGAAAAATTTATTCTATTCCAAATAAAGTTGACTTTTTCTAATAATACTCTTTTTCCTTGCTTGGGAGCTACAGGCCTTAAAAGGTTTGCGGTAGTTTCTCTTAGTGTTTTAGTTGCCACATATATAGTAGTAATTGATAAGCATAGAGCAGTGATTGTTATTGCAATTATTGATATATCAATTTCATAACTTATGATAATATTTGGCATTTTGTATAACATACTATATATATTCCAAATAAGGCTAGGAATTAAATTAAATCCTATTATTAAACCAATTAATCCTCCGATAATTGTGGCACTTAATGAATAGACAAGATATTTAGTAATTATTTTAATGTTACTGAAGCCTAAAGATTTTAATGTTCCTATTTCAATTCTGTCTTCTTCTACCATTCTGGTCATTGAAATTAAGCTTATTAATACGGCAATTAGATAAAATATTAGTGGAAAGACATTTCCTAATTTTTTTAGATTTTCTGTGGCGTTGATAAATTCGTCATATGCCGGATTATTATAACGATCAAATATGTACCATTTTGATTCTAAATTATAATTATAGTTGGTATTTGGGGTAGATGTAGTTAAATCGGAAAGGTATTCTTTATATACTTCTTGTAAGCGATAATTTTCTTGACTAGTTTTTATATTATTAAGGTTTTGTTTAATGTCATCTAAAATTTTATTATATTCAGTAGAGTTAGTTTCTTCTTTTTTTAATTCTTCTGTTCTAATATAAATAGAATTATAATAATTTATATTTAGGGTATCTTTTTTGACGTAACTATAATAATCAATTTCGCCTTTACCACTGGTTGAATTGCCTCGTTGATAAGAAAAATATAATGGGCTTTCGATAATTCCAACTATTTTATAATTTTTATTATTGATGTTGATATAATTATTTAATAATAAATTATTATCTTTTAATAAATTTTCTTCGACAACGATTTCGTTTTCGGAAGATGGTAATTCTCCGTCTATTAGTTTTATAGTATTAATATTATTATTAATTTCTATTATTTTTAATGTATATTCTTCATTATTTATTGAAGCATATTCATCAGTACTTTTATTTCCTTCAACAATATAATTAGAATTTATTTCTTGTATTTTTTGGATATCATAATCAGTTAACCCTAACGTAGATATTATTTCTAAATCATATACTTTATGGTTATCAAAATAATTATCAAGAGTATTTAACATATCAGGGGAAGTTGCTTGTATACCAGCAAAGAATCCGACTCCTAATAAGGACATACATGTAAGAGAGATAAATCTTTTGTATGAGCTTCTGATGGATTTTAATTGGCTTTTTAATAATTTGTTTTTCATTATTACCACTCTATTTCATCGACAGACTTTGGTTTTTTATTTATTATAATATCTTCTACTTCACCATTTTTAAATTTAATGATTTTATCAGCTATGGGAGCAATAGCGCTATTATGAGTTATTATAATTACTGTCATTTTTTCTTGTCGGCATGTATTTTCTAGAAGTTTGAGAATTTGTTTGCCGGTATTGTAGTCTAGTGCTCCTGTTGGTTCATCACATAAAAGTAATTTGGGATTCTTAGCTATAGCGCGAGCTATAGCTACTCTTTGTTGCTCTCCACCAGATAATTGGGAAGGAAAATTATTTTTCCTTTTTTCTAAACCGACATTTTTTAAGACTATATTTGGGTCTAAATGTTTTGGGCATAACTGAACGGCAAGTTCAACATTTTCTAGGGCTGTTAAATTTTGAATTAAATTATAAAATTGAAAAACAAAACCAATGTCTGTTCTACGGTATTTAATTAAATCTTTATCTTTTAACTTAGTTATTTCTTTATTATCAACAATTAATTTTCCATTTGTGGCGGTATCCATACCTCCTAAAATGTTCAATGCCGTAGTTTTACCAGCTCCGCTAGGTCCTAATATGCAAACTAATTCGCCTTTTTCAATTTCAAATGTTGTATTATTTAAAGCTTTAATTTTATTACTGCCAACTTGATAGGTTTTAACTATTTTATTAAATTCTATAAAAGCCATATTATCTCTCCTTAGATATATTATAATACAAATATTAAATTTTTTGTAATAATATGGTATATTAAAAATGGTGATAGTAAAATGAAAGTAAGAGTGTTAGTAAATAATGCGGATGATTATATTAATAAATATAATGATGATAGATTTAGTAGAGATTTAAATGACTATATTATAGATGAATTAAAAGGCGTTCCCATTAGAGATTGTTTAAATATTGAAGTGTATAGTAAATTTGATATGAATGATTTAAATAAAGAAAAATTTGTTAAATTGTATCGAAATAATTTTTTGACTGATATGAATGATTATATCATGTATTTTAAGATATCTTTTATTATGTCAGTTATATTATGCTTGTTTGGAATATTATTTATAATTTTTTCAAATATAATTGATGCGAGTATTTTAAAGGAAATATTATTAATTGTGGGGTGGGTTGGGATATGGGAATCTGTTTATAATGTTTTGTTTGTTGAAAGTAGGAATTTATTTATTATTAAAAGATATAAAAAAATTTTAAATGCTAAAATTGTTTTTAAAAAAATGAATTAACTTAAAGAATATATAAATTAAAAATATAATGAATGTTTATTTGCTTATAACTTTTAAAGTGCTTATAATAAATAAAAGGTGATTTTATGTTAGTAACTCACGAATTATCTCCTATATATGATTCAAATTCTAAAATTCTTATTTTAGGTAGTATTCCTAGTGTTAAATCAAGAGAGAAGGGGTTTTACTATGCTCATCAGTCCAATAGATTTTGGTCGATAATGGAAAAGTTGTTTTTTACTAAACTAAAATCAAAAGAGGATAAAATAAATTTTTTACTTAATAACCATATTGCTTTGTGGGATGTCTTTAAGTCTTGTAATATCGTGGGCTCAAGTGATTCGTCAATAAAGGATTATGAGTTAAATGATATTGATGCAATTATAAATAAAACAAATATTAAAGTGATTTTTTGTACTGGCAAGACTGCATATAATAATTTACATAAAAATTATAAAACCTCTATTCCAATTTATGGACTTTCTAGTACCTCGAGCGCAAATGCTAAATGTAGTTTAGAAGAATTAGTAAAAGAATACTCTATAATTATGAAATATTTATAAAAAATTATTAGCTTGTTATATCGAAAGTTTAGTATTATTGGGACTAATGGATTAAATATTAAAATAAATATTTAGCTTTTCTATTATATATTTTATATATAAAAAGAGTATTGACTTTATCAATACTCTCAGAGTGTTGACAAAGATCAATACTCTTTTCTTTTTATAAAAAATGGTATATAATATATTTACGAGATGAATTTCT
>CALWAM010000042.1 GCA_944373135.1 uncultured Bacilli bacterium
AGCTAAATGTATGCAGGAATTAGAACGACATGGGCAATTTCATTTTGGGCTTAAATTTGCAGTGATGGATCCTGGATATGATGAAAAAACCAAGGATAAAATAAATAATAATGCCAAATTACTAAATATTCCTATTATAATGTTTAAAACTGATATATTTGAGGTGGCTAATAAATTAAGTGAAAAAAATCCTTGTTATTTATGTGCTAGAATGAGAAGAGGTCATTTATATAATAAAGCAAAAGAGTTAGGATGTAATAAAATTGCTTTAGGTCATCATTTTGATGATGTAATTGAAACTATTCTGTTAAACGTTTTTTATGGTGGAGAGTTTAAAACTATGATGCCTAAAGTACATAGTAGTAATTTTGAAGGGATGGAATTAATTAGGCCTTTATATTATGTTAAAGAGAGTTCTATAAAAAAATGGATGACATATAATAATTTAGAATTTATTAATTGCGCCTGTAAATTTATTAAAGATAGTATGCTAAAAGAAGATTTATCAAAACGGATTGAAATTAAAAAATTAATAGATGAATATCGTAAAAAGAATCCTTTTATTGAATATAATATATTTAAATCAGCATTTAATGTTAATTTAGATACTATAATTAGTTATTACCAAAAAGATAAAACGACGCATTTTTTAGATGATTATGATAAATAAATAGTATTATTTTTAATTAGGTGCGGATAATAAAACTTTATTTGACGAGATAATTTAAGTAAGGCTTCATCTTTACCTTTACATTCCAACATGATATCGATGTCAGTATTATAAAATTTTAATATATTTAAAAATATTAAAAATGCATGATACGAAATATAGAAGTGATGACTTCTTTTTTCATGAGAATTTTTTGGCGATGAAAAATGCATTTTAGGAGGCAACTTATGATTTTGCCATGTGTTTAATATTCGTGGTAGTAAATCTTGAATCTTTATAGAAGAATTTATTTGATGATGATGATAATCTAAGGTCATGGGAATATGAAGTTTTTCACAAATTAATAAGGTATCTAAAGAATTATAAATTAAATCATCATTTTCAAGGGTAATTAACTTTTTAATATGTTCTGGAAGTTTTAAAAAGTTTTGGATAAATAATTCTTTATAATATTCTTTATTGTTTTTACCACATCCGACGTGTAAGATTATTTGGCCTTCAATATTTAAATGCTGAAATATTTGATAATTTAATTCTAAGATAGCCAAAGAATTTTCATATACTTGTTCTTTTTCACTATTTAGAAGACAATATTGACTAGGATGAGAATCTATACGCATTCCATATTTTTGGATTTTCGCAGCTATTTTTTGCCATAACTTATGATGCTTATTAAAATAATCATAGTTTATATTGGGAATTGTAGCAAGAGGAAGTATATCATCGGTTAAACGATAAAAAAAGATTTTATGTTTATAGTTATAATCAATTACGGTTAATAAAGTATTTAAATTATGTGTCACTATTTCATCCATAACTTTAATTGCCGTATCTTTATCAAGGCTTTTATATCTAGTATAAGTAATTGTACGAAACTGATTTAACTCTAAGGTTAAGTTTTTTACAGCATATCCTAGTCTAAGTTTCATTGTATCACCTATTTTTATTATGTAAATTTAAGTATTTTATATGTAAAACAAATCAACATGCAGTTGATTTGTTAGGGATAGCATATAACACGATTTCTGTAGGAAGAACATATCCCCCATAATATCTTAAATAAAATTCATAGTTAGGATTTAAATCTTTAATTATTTGATATAACTTAAATAGATCTTCATTCTTATGATAAACTGATATTATTAAAACAGGGTTGTCTTCTTTAATATGGTTTTTACTTCCTAATATAGCTTTTTCTTCTTCACCTTCAATATCCATTTTTATTATAGATATTTTTTCAGATATATCATTATCTAGGGTAGTCGTAGGTATTATTGTATTACCATTTTTATTTATGCGATTAGCTGATGACTCTACTTTACTATCTTCAATAAAACTACTACCATTAAAATTTGAGACTGCTTTTTGATTAAAGATAATATTGTTAAATAAGCATAAATTATTTTTTAAAGTTGCAAATGTTCGTGGTGTTATTTCATAAGTATATATACGTTGGTAGGAATTTTCCCCATATGTATTTATATAGTCAATGATAGTATCACCAATATATGATCCTAAATCAACGATTATTTCATTTTGACAATGGGGAATAATATCAAGGTCAAAATAATGTTTATAAGTGTTCTCTCTAACTTCTTTAATAGTTGTAAAATCATATTTGTACCAATTATTTAAAATACCATATAATAATTTCTTTGATTTATAATCTTTAAGATTTTGATATAATTCAATAAAATCATTTAAATGACTTTTTAAACATTTGGCTTTTAATTCTATTTCATTATAATCGTTGGAATCAATATTTAAAGTTCCCCAATAATCAAATTGATTAAAATACGATTCAAATGATTTTTGTGTTTCTTTAGGTAGATTTAAAAATCTACTTTTAATATTTTCTAATATTTCTTCTTCGCTTTGTAAATTTAAGCATTTAATTAAACTATAAAAATTATTATCAACTATATTCATAATCTTCTCCTTTATTAAAGTATATTAATAAAAATCCCATAGAATTAATAATTTATGATATTTTGACTTAATATTTAGAGAATGTTATAATCTCTTTGTTGGTGATTAAAATGAGTAATAAAGAGATAGCGGATTTAATATTTCCTAATGTTATGGATGTAAAAGAAATATTAAAAAAATATAAAAGAAAAGAAAAAATAATGGTTACTAGATATGCACCTAGTCCAACTGGTTTTACTCATTTTGGAAATATCTATACTGCTTTTATTAATTATGTTATAGCTAAACAAAATAATGGTATTTGTTTTTTAAGAATAGAAGATACTGACCAAAAAAGAATAGTCAATAATGGTATACAAAAAATTATAGATGATTTGAAAAAATTTAATATTATCTTTGATGAAGGAATGATTGATGAAGAAAATGAAATTGGTTTATATGGACCATATAGACAAAGCAAAAGAAAAGAAATTTATCAAAGTTTTATTAAAGATATGATTATTAAAGGAATTGCTTATCCTTGTTTTTGTACTGAACAGGATTTAGAAACGATAAGAAAAGTACAAGAGAATAATAAAGAAGAAATTGGCTATTATAAAAAATATGCTAAGTGTAGAAATCTAACTAACGAAGATATCAAAAAGAAAATATTAAATAATGAAAAATATGTCATAAGATT
The DNA here is from genome assembly GCA_944373135.1 of uncultured Bacilli bacterium. GTDB lineage: Bacteria > Bacillota_I > Bacilli_A > RF39 > UBA660 > CALWAM01. Next base: position 3,279 of record CALWAM010000042.1, read on the forward strand.
CAAATCCGCAGGTGAAATAAATAAAAAGATAACGGTTGCGGATTTAATATTAGGAAAAATCGAAATGCCCGAAAATATTATGGATATTATTATTATGAAGAGTGATGGATTGCCTACTTATCACTTTGCTCATGTAATTGATGATTATTTAATGGGAACATCAATTGTTATAAGAGACCATAATTGGTTTACATCATTGCCTATTCATTATGAATTATTTAAAGTGTTGAATTTTCCTATACCACAATATGCACATATAGCACCAGTTTTAATAAATGATAATGGTACAATTAGAAAACTATCAAAAAGAAAAGATAAAGAAGCAGCAATTAGTTATTTTTATGAAAATGGATACCCCGTTGATGCTATGATGATATATATTGCAACAATAGTTAATTCTAACTTTGAAGAATGGTTTTCTATCAAAAATAATAATAATATTTACGACTTTAAATTTTCTTTAGATAAAATTAGTAAAAGCGGGCCATTATTTGATAAAGAAAAATTAAATAATATAAGTAGAAATTATATTGCTAAGATGAATGCTAATGATTTATATAATAATTTAGTTGAATGGGCAAAATTATATGATAAAGAATTATATAATTTATTAATTAAGTATAAAGAAAAAAGTATTAAAATTTTAAATATTGAAAGAGAAAAAGAACATCCTAGAAAAGATTATTGTTGTTATAAAGACATAAAAAGTTATATATGGTTTATGTATGATGAATTATTTGTTAATCCAGATTATGAGTTAAAAATTGATAATAAAGAAGAATTAGAAAATATTTTAACATTGTTCATAAATAATTATAATGATGAAACAGAAGATATCTGGATGACGCAAATAAAGAATATATGTAACAAACTAGGTTATGCAACAAGTAATAAGGAATTTAAAAATAATACAAATAATTATAAAGGAAATATTAGTGATATAATGCTTATATTAAGAGTGGCTGTAACAAGTAAAAAAATAACTTTTAGCTTATATGAAATAATGAAAATATTAGGAAAAAAAGAAGTTATTAACCGAATTGAAAAATTTTTAAAACACATCCAATGATGTGTTTTAAATTTTTATTTTTTTGACTTTTAAACGCCTGTGAGTAGATTCTTTAACCAATGCATATATTATGGACGATAGTGGCACACTTATAATCATTCCAGTAATACCAAATAAACCACCGCCAACAGTTACTGCTAGAATTACCCACATGGCAGGTAAGCTTACTGATTTTCCCACTACTTTAGGGTAAATGAAGTTGCCTTCAATTTGTTGAATAATTAAGAAGAAAATAATAAACCAAAAAGCTTGAATAGGATTAGTTATAAATATTAGTAAAGCCCCTATTATGGCAGCGATAAAAGCTCCAAATACCGGGATAAGAGCAGTAATCATCGCTAGTACTGAAATTGATAAAGCATAAGGGAATTGGAAGATTATCATACCGATGAAAAACATAAGACCAAGTATTAAACATTCTAAACATTGACCAGTTATAAATTTAGTAAAAGTTATATGAGATAATGACATTATTTCATAAAAACGATCGATTTTCTTTTTGTTTCCATAAGCATATAGAATTTTTTTCAATTGATTATTAAGAACTTCCTTTTTGGCTAGAATGTAGATGGCAAATATGAAAGCTATTACAAAATTCATTACTCCACTAAAGAAATTAATTATTATAGTAAATGAGGAATTTAAAATATTGGGCCATGAAGTTTTTATGAGAGTTGTAATCTTATCTTGAAGTATAGTTTCACTTATCTCAAGATTAGTTATATACTCATGTAATTCAGGAATTTTTTCTGATATTTTGGTTAAATAATTCTTTGAATTTACAATAAAATCAGGTAGTTGCTCTACAAACAATTTGATAGTGTTAATTATAGAAGGTATAACTAAGAAGCCAACAAATAATAAAACTAATATAAAACATATAATAGAAATGGTTATTGAAAAAGAACGAAGATGTTTAATTTTATCCTTTCCTTCTTTAAGATATTTTTCTATTAATGAAACAGGGACATTTAATACAAAGGCAATTACTAGGCCTAATATAAATGGCGAAAATAATTTAAATGTTTTAGTTATATAGGCAATAATGATATCAATATGTTCAAGAGATATATAAAATGTTATTCCTATTAAAACAATTAATAATAAATTTTTAAATTCTGATTTTTTCATGTGTTCCTCCTTATAATAATGGTGAAAATAATTTTAGTATACTTTGGATTATTCTTTTAAATATTGAAATTTTTTTTACATTATTTTCGTTTATAGCTAAACACTTTTGAAGGGTGTTTAAATAATCTTTCTTTATATCTTTTATTGATTCTGTATTATATAAATATATTCCATCTTCGAAATGATGAACTAAACTACGATAGTCAAGATTTATTGTCCCAACTACAGCAACGGTATCATCTGATATAAAACTTTTAGCATGAATAAATCCTGGTTTATACTCATATATTTTAACACCACTTTTAATTAACGTTTTATAATATGACTCTGCTAATAATTTTACATATTTTTTATCGGGAATATGTGGTAGTGTTATTTTTATGTCCACTCCTCTTTTAGCGGCACGAATAAGAGCTGTTATAACATCATAATCAACTATAAAATACGGAGTATTAATATAAACATAATTAGTTGATTGTTCAATTATACTCATATAGATTTCTTTACCTGTTTGTTCTTTGTCAAAAGGGTTATCACCAAAAGGAATAACATAACCAGCAGTCATAAATAAATCAGTTTTAGGAAAGAATTTTTCGATATTTCTTGTATCGTTTGTAGCATAGTTCCATAATTCTAAAAATAATGTTGTTAAATGTTCTACTCCTGGTCCTTCTAAACGAATGACTGTATCTTTCCAATGCCCATATTTTTCTTTTAAATTAACATATTCATCGGCTAAATTAATACCTCCGGTATATCCTACTTTACCATCTATTATCATTATTTTACGATGATCTCTATTATTATGAAATAAAGATAAGATAGGAATGAAACGATTAAATGGGATAGCTTTTATCTTATATGATGCAAGAGTTTTTTGATAATTAGAAGGAAGCAAAGCTATGCAGCCTAAATCATCATACATAACTCTAACTTCTATGCCTTCTTCAGCCTTCTCTTTTAATATTTTTACAATATCATTCCAAAATCTTCCTTCTTCAATAATAAAATATTCTATGAATATAAAATTTTTCGCTTTTTTTAAATCCTCTATCATTTCTGGATAAGCATAATCACCCAATGAATAGTAATTAGTTTTAGTATTCTTATATAATTTAGTATTAGCATAATTACATAAATATTTTATCTGTCCTAAATGGTGCTGATTAATATTCGAAAATTCAGCTTGATTATCATTTGCTCTATACTTTTGTAATTGTTTATTAATATTTTGCCATTTAATTTTATTCTTTTTACTAACATAGGGATGCCCTATAAATATATATAATATACCGCCAAGTAATGGGAATATAAAAATCAAAGCTATCCAAAGTAATTTAAATGAAGGATTATCATTTCTATCGATTATAAAAAGAGCAATAATTATACTGATAATCATAAAAATTATATAAACATAGATAAAATGATTAGTTAATTTTAATAGTATTAAGATTATTAATGCTAATTGTAATAAAATAGCTAGTCCAGTTAAAGTTAAACGATGAAATAAATATTTTTTTATTAATTTCATACTAACACCTCATATTTTTATTTTATCATATTATTAAGTTTTTTTTATTATAAAATTTAAGTTATGGAATAATTAACTAATGTATAATATTTCTGTTTAAGAAAAGTAACTTAAATAATATATTATAGTTAATTTAATATAATCAAAGGAAAAAATATATTTAAATTTAAGAATCAACTAATTTATTTTAATTTAATTTCATATTTTATACTTTATAACATTTACAAATTTACAAAAAATTGTGATATAATAATGCGCACAAAAGGAGATTTGTAAATTATGTATAAAAGTAATATTAACTTAAATTTATATAAGACTTTTTATGATGTTGCTAAGTCAGGGAGTATTTCAAAAGCTGCACAGAATAGTTTTACCTCTCAACCAGCTATTAGTAAATCTATAAAAAAAATTAGAAGAAGAGCTAGGAGTTCAATTATTTTATAGAAATTTAAATGGTGTGCAATTAACGGATAAAGGCTTAGAATTACTTTATTTTGTAGAAAAATCTTATAATAATTTAATTATTGCAGAAAGAAATATGTTAGAAACCGAGACTTTAGAAAGAGGCAAATTATCTATTGGAATGCCATCAAATATTGGATCTTTTTTCTTGTTTGATAAAATTATGACTTTATAAACAAAAAATGACATTAAATGTAAGATTTTCAATCTTTTCGAAAATTACTTATTTAAAATGTCGTTTTTTTTGTTTCATTGTAAATTTTTCTTCTATGTTTTTATATTATTTAATAAATATTTTTAATTATTTTTAAAATTCATAATATATTGTCCTTTTTAGAAATAATTAAATTATTAAAAGCGCTTGATGATAATTTCACAAGTAAGAGCCTTTTTTCGTTATTTGATATATTAATAAAATAATCATCTATCGCATTAAAATCTTAAATCTATATGCTTTTCTTTGGCAACTTGCGTTATATTATCCCGTACTCAAATATACTTCTTGTTAATTTATCTAATTTTAAGTCAAATATTGTATTTATTTTATCTACTTTGCCATCTTCAAACATTTTTTCAAATCCTGGGCATTTATTACTTTTTTTAGAGATTATTACTATAATTTTGTAATAATCTCTAATCCTCTTTTGGCTCTTGCAAACATAATTATTTTCATATTTGATTTTCAGTACATACTCTTAAATATAATCAACAAATTATTTCTATTTTCTTTCTTAAATATTTTCAAAAGGCAACTCTTATTTATTAATATCTAATAGCTTTCATTTCAACAATTTTTTTATTTATAGCTTCCAAGCTTAATGAGGGGGTTCGCTATAAAAATCAAAAAAACTAATTCATTTTTGAATTAGTTTTTTAAAACTCGAAAAGTTCGAGCACATTTCACTAT
>CALWAM010000043.1 GCA_944373135.1 uncultured Bacilli bacterium
AAAGGATTTAACACAAATTTTTTATAATTATGGAGAAGAAAAGTTATCGAAGGTTATTGCTAAAAAAATAGTGGAAAGTCGTCCAATAAAAACAACAATGGAATTAGTTAAAGTTATTGAAAGTGCAGTAGGCAAAAAATATTTTAATACTAAACATCCCGAAAGAAGAATATTTCAAAGTATTAGGATTGAATTAAATAGAGAATTAGAAGTATTAGAGAAAGTTTTACCTGATGCAATAAATTTATTAAGTAATGAAGGTAGAATATGTGTTATTACTTTTCATAGTTTAGAAGATAGAATAGTTAAACAAGTATTTAAGAAATATAGTGAAGTACCAGAAATAGTTAAGGGATTACCTAATATACCTGAATATTACTTGCCTAAATTAAAAATAATTAATAAGAAAGTTATTGAAGCAACTGAAGAAGAAATCAGACAAAATTCGCGAAGTAAGAGTGCTAAATTAAGAGTAGGAGAAAAGAGGGAATATAATGACTAAGAAACATAAATATAAAGTTTTAAAGGGTGAAAAAATTATTTGGTTTTTAATATTTGTTTTATTGGTGTTAACACCATTATTACATGTATTTACAAAAGCTAGTTTATCTGAATCTAATTTATATGTTGAAAAATTAAAAAAGAACATTACAGTGCAGGAGAATTTAAATCAATCTTTAAATATGAAGATTAATGAACTTGCTTCTTTAGATAATATCCAAGCTATTGCAGAAGAAAACGGTTTATCTTATAATAATGATAATATTAAAATTATAGATAGTGGGGAGTGAAAATATGAAAAAGAACAATAAAGTAATTGAGATTAATAATATATTGTTAATTGCTTTTATTGTTCTTTTTTTAGCTATTATTATAAAACTTAGTTATGTCAATATTGCTAAGTATGTAGATGGAATAGATATTGAAGAATTTGCTTTAAATAGGAATACTGCTAAAGAGGTTTTATATGCGGATCGTGGTAGTATTTATGATGTTAGTGGTGAAGTACTAGCTGAAAATGTTAATTCTTATACAGTTATTGCTTTTTTATCTAGTACGAGAACTACTGATTTAGATAATCCGCAACATGTTGTTGATAAAAAAATGACCGCCGAAAAGTTAGCACCTCTTATTAATATGACTGAAGAAAGTATTTTAAATTTACTTAATTATAGTGGTTATCAGGTGGAATTAGGACCAGGAGGAAGAGGGATAACGGAGTTAACTAAGAGTAAAATAGAAGAATTGGATTTACCGGGTATTTCTTTTATTGCCTCGACTAAGAGATATTATCAAATGGATAATTTTGCTTCTTACTTGGTTGGTTATGCTAAAAAGAATGATGATGGTAAATTAGTTGGGGAATTAGGAATTGAAGAATATTTTAATGATGAACTTACAGGAATTGATGGTAATACCGAATATCAAAAAGATATATATGGTTATCAAATACCTAATATTCCAAGTGTAACTAATGCGCCAGTTAGTGGTAAAGATATATATTTAACAATTGATAATAATATTCAAATGTTTGTTGAAAGTGCAGTTAAACAATTGAGTAATAATTATGATATGTCTTGGATGACTTTTTCCGTTATGGATGCCAAAACTGGTGCTATAGTAGCTAGTGCTTCTAATCCTAGTTTTAATCCAAACAAATTAGATATTACAGAGTATTTGAATCCTTTAGTTTCTTATCAATATGAACCGGGTTCGACAATGAAGATATATTCTTTTATGGCGGCAATGGAAAATGGTATTTATAATGGTAGTGATACTTATGAATCTGGTACTATTGAAGTTGCTGATAGTGTTATTAAAGATTTTAATAATGTCGGATGGGGTACTATTACTTATGATGAAGGTTTTTCTTATTCGTCGAATGTGGCAGCTACCAAACTAGCGTTAGCTCTTGGTAATGAAAAGTTAAGTTCATTTTATAAATTATTAGGTTTTGGAGCTAAAACGGGAATAACTTTACCTAAAGAAGAAGATGGATATATAAAGTTCACTTATCAAACAGAACTTGCTACAGCAGCATTTGGTCAAGGTATAACAACAACGCCTATTCAAAATTTACAAGCTTTAACTACTCTTGCTAATGATGGGGTAATGTTAAAACCATATATAGTGGATAAAATAGTTGATCCAGAAACTGGAGATGTTGTTTATGATGGCAAAAGAACTGAAGTAGGAAAAGTAGTTAGTAGTAGTACAATTAATAAAATGAAAGATATGATGTATGATGTAGTATATAGTGGAAAAACTGATGCTAGTAGCTTTAAACCTAGTAATGTAACAATGATTGGTAAAACTGGGACAGCGCAAATAGCAGCTCCGGGAGGAGGATATTTAACTGGAACGTATGATTACATAAGAAGTTTTGCAGGATTGTTTCCTTACGAAGATCCGCAATATATAATTTATGTATCAGTTAAACAGTTTATTGGACCATTTAGTAATGTATCAAAGAGAGTTGCTAAAGTTGTAGAAGAAATAGCTAAATATAAAAATATTATAGAAACTGAAGATGAGGAAACTAATGTAATTACATTAGATAACTATTTAAATGATAATGCTTCTATAACGAAAGATAATTTAACTAGTCTAGGTTTAGATGTTTATGTTTTAGGAACGGGAGAAAAAGTAGTTAATCAATATCCGTTATATGGAAATAGAGTAACAAAAGATACGAAGATATTTTTAGTAACAGAAAAAGAAGATTATCTAATGCCTGATATTAAAGGATGGAGTACGAATGAAGTTATAAGTTTTTGTAATTTTATCGGAATAGATTATAAATTAGCTGGATATGGTAAAGTAGTAAGTAGTAATATAGAGGAAAATACTTTAATTAGTAAAGACATGGTTTTAGAAGTTAAGTTAGATCCTTAATTAATTTATTGTAATATAAATTGACTTATTATACCGATAATGGTATGATATGTACAGGTGATAAGTATGAAAGTCAAAGAAGCTAGTGAAAAATGGAATATTAGTGAAAGAAGAATAAGAAGATTAATTGAAGATGGAAGAATAGAGGGGGCTTTAAAAATAGGGACAACATGGAATATTCCTGATGATACTGATAAACCTGTTGATAAGAGATTTAAGGATGATACAGAATATATTATTAATATACCAGATGATTATTTTAATGAAATAGATGAAAAATTGGAAATATTAAATAGAAAAAGACCTCTTCCAGAAGAAACAATGAAATCTTTAAAAGAAAGTAATATTTTAGATTGGACTTATAATAGTAATGCAATAGAAGGTAATACTTTAACTTTAAGAGAAACGAAAGTAGTTTTAGAAGGTATTACAATAGGTGGGAAATCAGTTAGTGAACATTTAGAAGTAATTAATCATAAGGAAGCCATTATATTCCTTGAAAATTTAGTTAATAAAAAGACAGAAATTAATGAATGGGATATAAAAAGTTTACATCAACTTATTTTGAAAGAAATAGATAATAAGAATGCTGGAAAATATAGATTATATAATGTGAGAATTTCGGGAGCAACACAAGTTCCATGTGATTATTTGAAAGTTCCAGAAGAAATGGAAAAGCTTATTATTAAGAAAGAAGGATGGAAAAATTATCATCCAATAATAAGATCAGCTTTATTACATGGAGAATTTGTATTTATTCATCCTTTTGTTGATGGTAATGGTAGAACGGCAAGATTATTAATGAATTTTGAAGCAATGAAAGATGGCTATTTGCCGATAATTATTAGAAAGGAAGATAGAACTAAGTACTATGACGCTTTAGATAAAGCAATGGTTTTACATGATTATACTGATTTTGTCAAACTTCTAATAGAAGAAGAAAATAGAATATTGGATCAATATTTAGAAATAATAGGTTAATATTTCATTTAACTATTTAGGTAATAACTTTATGTATAAATTCTTGACGGTGGCCTAATTATTTGCTATAATCTAGGTGCTTTGGAGAAATCTAAAGAAGTTCCGCTGAATATTATTTATGAACTTGAGTGAAAAAATATTGTAGAAAGGAATTGATAATATGGCTAATTTAGTAGATAAAATTAATGCTAAACAAGTAAGAAAAGATATTCCTGAATTTCGTGTTGGTGATATTGTAAGAGTAGATGTTTGGGTTATTGAAGGTAAGAAAAAACGTATCCAAGCATTTGAAGGTATTGTTACTAAAAAACAAGGTGGCAGTGTTAATGAAACTTTTACAGTACGTAAGAAATCTAGTGGAGTAGGAGTAGAAAGAACTTTCCCTGTAAATGCTCCAACTATTGATAAAATAGTAGTAATTAAGAAAGGTTTAGTACGTAGAGCGAAGTTGAATTTCTTAAGAGGACTTAAGAAGGAATATAAAGTTAAAGAAAGAAATTAACTTATTAAATAGTACTATAGTTTGTTGACTATAGTACTTTTATTTTGTATTATTATATTAGTAAGGTAGGCTAATAAGATGAATATAAATAATGTTATTAAAAAACAAACTACTGTTATTGCTTTAACTGTTATAGGTATATGTATAGGTTTATTAGGTATTTCTTATGCAATATTTTTTAAAGTAGATGATAGTACGAATGTCCAAACCGTAAGTAGTGGTTCTTTAGTAGTTCAATTTGGAGAAGGTAGTAAGATAACAACTGAGATGTTACCACAAACTGATAGTGAAGGTATGGCTACTAGTGGTTATAGTTTTAGTGTTACTAATAAGGGATCTATAGATATGTTATATGATATATTTATTTATAATGATCCTGATGCTAGTAATGACTTTAATAACACGATGTTACCTCATCAATATATTAAAGTTAGTATAGATGGATCTGATCCAGTATTATTATCAGAATTAGAAGATAGTGGTGTTACTGTTACATCTGATAGTAATTATAGTAGTTATAATTTAACGGGAGAAAATAATATTAAAAGAATAGTTGGTAAAGATATATTTGTTAGAGCTGCTGGTAGTGGTAAGGATGTTAATACGCATATTATTAAACTATGGATAACTGAGGATGCTCCAACTAGTATTATCGGTAATACTGTTGCATTAGAAATACAAGTATTTGGGGAAGCTGATAAGTATGTAGATACTGCTGTCCCAATAGTAGAAAAAATAAATAATCTATACAATGAAGGGAACTCCGAATTAGTAGTAGATAACTATGATAATGTTCGATACATAGGAGCGGATCCAGCAAATTATATTTATTTTAATTGCGATGATTATAGTAATCCAACAGCTGAAACATGTGAGAAATGGCGAATTATTGGATTATTTAAAGACATTGCAACCGAGAGCAATGAAGGTGGGTTTGTTCCTGAAATTTTCAAAGATGATTTAGTAAAAATTGTGCGTGACGATTCTATTGGAGAAATGTCTTGGGATGAAAGTGATTCTGATTACCCTTATGGAAATAATGATTGGGAAGCATCATCTTTAAAATATTACTTAGATAATGATTATTATAATTCTTTAAAAAATGATACAACTAGAAATATGATTGCACGATCTAGATGGAAAATAGGCGGTGCTAGCTTGTGGGACGATGCTTATACTTTCTATGATTATGAAAATTATTTGGATTCATCGCCTCTTGATATTGGTTTAATAACTGTAAGTGATTATGGATTGGCTACAAGTGGGGGAAGTGATTATTCTCGTGAAGCCTGTTTAAGTGAGAGCTTACCATATTGGGCAGATTATAGAGACTGTAATGACAATAATTATTTATTTGAGTATGGAATGATACAATGGACTATGGGAGTTCATGATGGATATAGTGATGTCTTTATTATTGAAAGCCTTGATGATAGAGGTTCGTTAAGTGCAACAAGCCCTACTGCGGTTAATAGTGTTCGACCTGCATTATATCTTAAATCTAGTACAAAAATAATACAAGGAGATGGAAGTATAGAGAATCCATTTGCGCTTAATGTATAGTTTATAAAATAACTAAAATAAATATTTTAGTTGTTTTTTTGTTTTATGATTATACATTTTATTGATAAATTATGATATGATAATGGTGGTGATATGATGAAAAAGATAATAAAAGAATTGATACCTTACATTATAATATTATTAATTGTAATAGTAGTAAGGACTTATGTGGTAACTCCTATAACAGTAAGTGGTAAATCTATGATGCCTACTTTACATGGTAATGAATTAATGATGTTACAAAAATTTGGTAATATTAATAGATATGATGTAATAGTAGTTGATTATAAAGATGATCATTTAATTAAAAGAGTTTACGGGATGCCTGGAGAAACTATTGAATGTATAGATGGTGTTATTTATATAAATGATAAAGTTTTAAGTGATGAATATGGTAGTGGTACTACTAATGATTTTAAAAAAATTAAATTAAAAGAAGATGAATATTTTGTACTGGGGGATAATAGAAGTGATAGTTTAGATAGTATTATTATTGGTCCAGTTAAAAAAGAAGATATATTAGGTAAAACTAGTTTTGTTATTTATCCTTTTAAGGAATTTGGTAATATTGAATAGATTTAGCTTATAAATCTATTTTTTTTGAATGAATTTATGATATAATTTTTATAGTATACGGATCACTTAATGAAAGGAATATGATATGAATTTGTTACTAGTAATTGATTTACAAAAAGAGTTTATTAATGATTTTACTAAGAAGTCTATTGTTGAAATAGCTAATTTAATAAATAGTAAAAAATTTAATAAGATACTATTTACGAAATTTGTTAATAATAAGGGTAATCCAACATTTAAAAAATTAAATTGGGAAGGATGTATGGATGGGGAAAGTAGTAAAATTTGTCTTGATGTAAAAGATAATTATGTTTTGAATAAAGAAACATATACAGCGTATAATGAAGAATTAAAAAGTTATATTAAGAATAATAATATTAAAAATATATATTTATGTGGGATAGATATTGATTGTTGTGTATTAGTAACAGCTTTAAATTTGTTTGAAAATAATTATGATGTTTATGTTTTAAAAGATTATTGTTATTCGATGAGTGGAGAAGAAAGAAAAAAAGTTGTTATTGATATATTAAAGCACAATATTGGAGATAAGTATATTATATAGAGGTGTTAAAATGAAAGTAAAAGTTATAGGATCAGGAAGTATGTGGAATCAATACAATAGTGCATGTTATTTAATTGATAATAATATTATGGTGGATTTTCCTAATGGGGCTTGTAAATATTTATATCGAGAGGATATTAATTCTAATATAATTAATCATATCTTAATAACACATTTTCATGGAGATCATTACTTTGACTTACCTTTTTATATATTAAATAAAGCTAGAAGTATTAATAAAGATGTTGTTATTTATTGTTCGAAAGATGGTAAGAAAAAAATCAATAAATTAGGTTTATTAGCATTCCCTAATTCTTTTAAAGATGCCTGTAATTCTTTTAACTTAAGATATAATTTTAATGATGAATTTAAGATTGAAGATTATGTAGTATATAAAATTTTAGTTGATCATGGCAGAATGAAACCGGCTTATGGATATGTTTTTGAAAAAAACAATAAATTTGTGGGATTTACAGGTGATACTTGTTTATGTGATAGTGTTGAAGAAATGGCTCAACAATGTAATTATTTATTTTGTGATTGTATGTTTGAATTTGGAACTAATAAACATCAAGGTATTAATGATATAAAATATTTGGCTAATAAATATGCTAATTGTATCTTTGTAGTTAGTCATATGGAAAATAAAACGAGAGAATTATTAAATAATTTAAATTTAAAAAATGTTATTGTTCCTGAGGATGGAATAATAATTGAAATATAATGTAAAAAAATAATTTTTATTTTACATTTATATGATATAATTAATA
>CALWAM010000044.1 GCA_944373135.1 uncultured Bacilli bacterium
CCTACACCCTTAGCAGGGGCGCCTCTTCAGCCACTTGAGTACTGCTCCATACCAAACGAACAAATTAATTTTACTATAATAATTTTTATAAGTCAATAATTTATTCTTTTTTTTATTATACACATCTAAATACCTAAATATTATAAATGTTAAAATATTTTAATAATAATAAAAAAAGCTAGTTTAGTACTGCTTTTTTAATGTTTTCTAAATATCCCCTCATAATATTTAAATAATCTTCACCATTATCTCTTTGCTCATCAGTTAATGTATTCATCATACTTACTGTAATTTTTTCTGCTTCATGATTATTAACTAAATCATCAGCTATAGTACTTTCTTCATCGTCGCGTACAAAAATATATTTATAAGCTCCACTATCAAAACTATTTACAATTGTTTCTGTATAAGAATCTTCATTTAAATAAATTACTAAAAAGCCGTAATTTTCTAAATAACGTAAAACTGGAGTAGTCGTAATAATAACGTTTTTCGCAACATCAGCTGCCGCACTAGCAATAGTTCTTAATTCTGCATCCATTTTTGATAATTCTTCTTCTAAAATTTTAAAATTATTATCTATTTCTTCAATTATATATTTATTACTAATAAATTCATTTAAATTATTTTTAATTGTCCCAGCAAGCATTAAATAATTGTTAGGTGACAACCATAATTCTTCATAAGTATTATCGCCATATGCAATATTAAGGCCATATGACACATCAATTATTTTCATCTTTTTATTTTCATTAATTAAATCTCTCGCAATTTGTTTTTCCTTGCTTAATCCGTTATATACAAATAAATCTGCTTCGCTATAATCTTTAATTTGTTTTTCAGTTAAAGTGTAATTAAAAACATCTGCTCCACTAGGATAAATAGTATAAATATTAGAAGAGTCACCATATAATTGATTTACTAAATACTCAATTGGATATGACGTAGTATATATATCAATTCCTTCCATATCATCTCTTTTAAAACATCCTACTGATAATACACATATTGTTAAAATAATTAATAATTTAATATTTTTTTTCATTTACTTATCTCCTTTTTCTTTGGTACTGGGTCATATCCACATTTACCATGCGGATGACACCTTAAAATTCGTTTTATTCCCAAAACCAATCCCCGAAATACACCATGATTATATAATGCTTCAATCATGTATTCTGAACAAGTAGGTGTAAAATTACATAAATTATGAGTGTTTATTGGAGTTATCTTATATAAATAAACAAATCCAATTAAAACGTATTTCATTCTACCACCACTATAATTCTACTATAAAATTTAAATAATGTAAAATATCTTTAATAATCATTATAAATTTGTTATACTTAATATGGTGATTATATGAACTTCTTAGAAAAATATCAAATTGATATAAAAAATAAAAAATTATTACTACAAGCCCTTACACACACGTCATATGCTAATGAGCATAACTGCGAATCTTATGAACGCTTAGAATTCTTAGGCGATGCAGTCTTACAATTTATTATGAGTGAATATTTTTATTTATATGAACATTTAAAAGAAGGTGAAATGTCCAAAAAAAGAGCTAGTTTTGTATGTGAAAATGCTTTATATGAATATTCCAAAGAAATAGGATATGCTCCTTATGTAAGATTAGGTAATGGTCAAAATAATAATGCTAATCCCACCATATTAGCTGACATATTTGAAAGTATCTTAGGTGTTATTTATTTAGACCAAGGTATGGATGTCGCTAAAAAGTATATATATCAAATAATTATTCCTGATATAAAAAAAGATAAACATTTTTTATTGGATTACAAATCTAAATTACAAGAGTTAACACAAATGAGTAAAAAAACCTTGGATTATGTTTTAATAAATGAAGAAGGTCCAGCTCACGATAAAACATTTACCGTAGAGGTTAGAATAGATGATATGATTTATGGTACTGGTGTTGGTAAAAGTAAAAAGGAAGCAGAGCAAAACGCCGCCAAAGACGCTTATTTCAAACAAGCAAAATAAAAAGGAGTAGTTTATATGTATTTAAAATGTATTAAAGCATTTGGCTTTAAATCTTTTGCTGATAAAACAGAATTAGAGTTCAAACCAGGTATTACCGGGATAGTTGGACCAAATGGTAGTGGAAAGAGTAATGTAGTTGATGCCGTCCGTTGGGTTTTAGGGGAACAATCAATCAAAGCCTTAAGAGGAAATTCCAGCATGACTGATGTTATCTTTGCCGGTAGTGAAAGCAGAAATCCTTCGACACGAGCTAGTGTTGCATTAATATTTGATAATACTGATCATTATTTAAATAGTGAATATAACGAAATAGAAGTTAAAAGAATCGTATATAAAACAGGAGAAAATGAATATTATTTAAATAATCAAAAAGTACGACTTAAAGACATTACAGATTTATTTATCGATAGTGGGGCAGGCAAAGAATCGTTTAATATAATATCACAAGGTGCTGTATCTGACATCATTTTAAGTAAACCAGAAGATCGCCGTGTTATCTTTGAAGAAGCCGCCGGAGTGTTAAAGTACAAAAAAAGAAAAGAAGAATCATTAAAAAAACTTGATAAAACAAATGAAAATTTAACAAGAATCACATTATTAACTGACGAAATAAATAAAACATTATTACCACTAAAAGATCAAAGTGAAAAAGCTTTAAAATATCAAGAATTAAAAAGAGATTTAGAAAGTACTGAAATATCCGTACTAGCTGAAGATATTACTAAGTTAAACGAAGAACATTTATCTTTAAATAACCGTTTAAATGAATTGAATAACGAAATAAATAATTATGATTTGGCTAATAGCGAAGACCAAGTAAAAATTGAACAGCTCAAATTGAAAACCTTAAAACTAGATGAAACAATTGATAAACTTACTAATAATTTAGTGTCTTTAGAGCATGATATAATTTCTTTATCATCCCAAAAACAATTAATAATTGAAAGACAAAAATATCAAGTTGATAGTAAAACATTAGATATCACTATTTTACAATTAGAAGAAGAATATTCGCAATTGAAAAAGAATTTAAATTTAGCTGAATCAAATTTAACCAATACCAAAAATAATATTTCATCTCTTAATGACGAATTAATTGATTTAACTAAAAATTATCAAAATATTAAAGAAAATAAAACTACTATTGAACAAAAAATAAATAATCTCAATAAAGAAATATTAACTATTGAAAATCAGATAGAATTGAAAAAATCGAATTTAGAAAGCGATGCGATGATACCTTCATCTGTCCGTCATGTTATTAATAATAATAGAATAGCTGGTGTTCATAACATTTTAAGTAAAATAATTAATGTTAAGGATGAATATAATTTAGCTATAGATGTAGCCCTTGGTTATAATAAAAATGTAGTTGTCGTAGACAATCAGGAAGTAGCTAAAAATGCCATAACTTATTTGAAAGAAAATAATTTAGGACGTGTTACATTCTTTCCCTTAAACGTTATTAAACCTAAATTTATTGATCAAGAAACTTTACATCTTTTACAAAGTAATAAAGAATTTATAGATGTAGCATCAAAATTGGTGTCATGTGACAAAAAATACGAAAATATAATTGAAAATCAATTAGGCAATATCGTCATTGTCAAAGATATAAATGCTTTAAATAAGATAGGCAAGGTGATTAATTATAAGTACCGGATAGTTTCTCTTACCGGTGAAGTTATATCTCCTGGAGGTGCCATAACAGGAGGAACTATCACTTCTTCCACTATAAAGGAAAAATTAGCTCTTGAAGAATTGAAAAATATTCTTAGTAATAAACAAATTTTATTGAATAATTATAATAAAGATCTGACCAAAATTTATGAAGAATATCAAAATAGTAGCAATTTAATTGAAAACATTAATAAGGAATTAATAAAAAATAATGAAATTAAAAATCAACAAGAAATTTTATTTAATGATTTATTAACTAAAGTTAATGAAAAAGCTCAAGAACTAAATGGTACTAAGAATATGAAAGAAAGCAAATTAGACAAAGAACTAAAAGAAACTATTGATAATTATTATAATAAATTAGCGGAAAAAGAAATTATTGATAAACAATTGAAAGAATTAAAAGATAATAAATTTGATATATCAAATGAAATATCATTACTTGAACAAAAAAATAATAAGTTTAAAGAAAATTATAATAAATTAAATAATGAAATAAAAAATATTGAAATAAAAGTCGGTAAAATAGATGTTAAACTAGATAACTTTTTAATTCAATTAAATGAAAATTATAATTTAACATATGAAAAAGCTAAAAAGGACTATCCATTATTGATTAACATTGATGCTGCTCGTTTAAATGTTGCCAAAATTAAAGATTCTATTAAAGATTTAGGTGAGATAAATATTGGTAGCATTAGTGAATTTGAACGGTTAAATGAAAGATATACATTTCTAACTACTCAAAAAGAAGAATTGTTAACAAGTACTAAATCATTACTTGATATTATCCATGAAATGGATGAAATAATGATTGATAGATTTAAAACTACTTTCAAACAAATAAATGCTGAATTTGCTCAAGTTTTCCGCAAATTATTTAAAGGCGGTCATGGTGAACTTATTTTAACAGATGAAAATGATATGCTTCATACTGGTGTCATGATAAAAGCTGAGCCACCTGGCAAAAAATTGAAAAACATTGAAGCTTTATCTGGTGGCGAAATGACCCTTACATCTATTGCCTTGTTGTTTGCCATTTTAAATGTAAAACCTGTTCCATTTTGCATTCTAGATGAAATAGAAGCTGCCTTAGACGAAGCTAATGTTGACGGCTTTGGTAAATATTTATTATCCAAAAAAGAAAAAAGCCAATTTATTGTTATTACTCATAAAAAAAGAACTATGGAATATGCCGATTCTCTGTATGGAATTACTATGCAAGAAAGTGGCGTAAGCAAATTAGTTAGTGTAAAATTAGAAAATTAGAAAGAGGAAATTTATGAAGAAAAAAATATTTATTGGAATTACAACTGTAATTGCCATTTTACTTATAATAGTCGCTGTAGTTGTGGTTAGAGACTTAGGAGAAGAAAGAAAATTAAAAGATGAAGTAAATAAGATTGCCAATTTAGATTTATTAGAAGAAGACGTCGATATGACGATAATAACCAAAAATGAATATGGTATAGTGGAGAAAACTATTAAAGAATATATAAATGAATACGGAAAAATTGCTAAAGAAACTGTTTCATTAATGCAAGATAAAAGAACAACTAACTTACTATCTATCGATAACTATGAACAGGATGGTAAAGAATTTATTGAATCTAAAGCATACATAAAAGATACTCAAGAAAAAATAAATACTAATATAAGTCGTCTTATTGAATTAACTCGCAAAGAAAATATGCAAGATGCTATCAAGGATAATAATTTAGATGATTATTACATTGATCTTTATAACGATTTAATGTTTGGCAATATAAAAGAAGAAGAATTAAATAATACTATTGAAGAGTTAGAGCAAGCCGCTGAAATAATGAATAAATTATTTGATACATCGATGAAAGTTTTAAATTTTTTAACTGAAAATCAAGATTACTGGGTGATTAGGAATGATAGAGTAGAATTTTCTTCAGCCGAATTAGTTAACGAATATAATAATTTAATATCAACTTTAAATAGTTAAAAAAAACGGATACACACATCCGTTTTTTATAATTCTCGCATTTTATCCATATCTTTATATGGATTATTTTTATCAATTTTGTCTGTAAATAAAATACCATTTAAATGATCAATTTCATGTTGAAAAGCTACAGCAATGTCTTCTCTTACTCTTATGGTAAAAGGATTACCATCCATGTCATATGCCTCAACAGTAATTCTAGCATGCCGAGGTACTATACCTTCTACTTCCCGGTTAACACTTAAACAACCTTCACCTTCACCTACGTAAATCATTTCTTCACTAGCGCTCTTTATTTTAGGATTAATAACAACATAATTTCTAAATTTTTTATCTTCTAATTCTTCACTAATTACAAATATTCTTTTTAATATTCCAATTTGTACATAGGCAAGTCCCATACCAGCTCTTAAATTATAAAATTCTCTTTCTTCTTCTATTTGACTCATCTCTAAATATAATAACATATCATTTATTCGTCTTTTATCTTCTTCGTTTAAAGGAAAAACTACTTCTTTACTTTTTTTATGTAAAACGCTATTTTTTTCATCTAAAATTTTAATATTTGGCAATTTACGCATAATATCACCCCTATAACAAAAGGTATTATAGCAAAAAAAAAGAAAAAAAGGAAGAAAAACTTCCTTAATTATTATTATTCCAAGACCATCCGGCCCCAATTATGATTATTAATAGAATAAATAGAACAATCCATATTGCAGATCCTACTCCATAACCTTGAGTATAACCATAGCTAGGAGCATAACATGGAGTTTGATTGTATCCCATAGATCCATAATAACCATTATTTCCATAATAATACATTAAAAAAACCTCCTTTATGTATCTACTATAGTTTATTAATATATCCATGTTTTTGACATTAAAAAACATAAACTTTCTTTTTAAATAATAAAATATATGTTATGATTAAATAAGGTGATATCATGAAAAAACTAATAAGTAAAATGGATTTATGGCTTTTACTTTTTATAATGATCTACATTATATTAGGCTTAGTAATGATCTATACAGCATCATCATTTTTAACTATCGCCCAACAAGGAGTATCTTCAAACTATTATTTTGTTCGTCAAGGAATTTTTACCATAATTGGTTTACTTATTAGCTTCTTATTTATTATTCGTATTCCAACCAAAAATTATCGTTTTTTTACTACACTTTTAATTATTGGTATAATTGCTTCGCTAACTGGGTTATTTGTTTATGGCTTCATTGGAAATGGCGCTAAGAGCTGGTATGATTTTGGAGTTATTAATTTTCAACCATCAGAATTTGCTAAATCCGTGTTAATTATTTATTTAGCTGTTTATTATAATCGTTTATTAAATAAAAAAGAAAAAAATATTTACAAGTATTTATTTCCATTATTAGTAGGTATTATAATAGTCGCTTTAGTTTTCATGCAGCCTGATGCTGGAAGCGCTTTAATCACAAGCGGGATAGTGGCATTAATGTTTTTCTCTGTACCAATACCGCCTCTAATCAAGAAAAAGTGTTATAAGACTATTTTAATTGGCATACTAATTAGTGTAATAGTACTGTTATTAGTCGGCAAAAATATATTTAGTTCTCGTCAATTAAACAGATTAACATTTACTAATCCCTGTACTAGATATACCGAAAATACCGGTTATCAAGTTTGTAATGGCTTTATCGCTATTAAAAATGGGGGAATTTTCGGAGTTGGATTAGGTAATTCTACCCAAAAATATTTATATTTACCTGAAGCACATACCGATTTTATTTTTCCAATTATTGTAGAAGAACTAGGTTTAATAGGCGGTACTCTAGTAATTTTTGGGTATATATTTATCTTATTGAGAATATTAAAAATCGCCCGGCGAGCTACTAATACCAGAAACGCTTTAATTGCTTATGGAGTATTTAGCTTTTTATTACTGCACATAATTGTAAATTTAGTCGGAATACTAGCGCTAGCTCCCTTAACTGGTGTACCATTACCATTACTTAGTTACGGGGGAAGCTTTAATTTAAATGTTATCATTATGCTATTTGTTGTAGAGAGACTTGCTATTGAAAACAATGAAGCTAGTATTCTAGCATAAGGAAACCAGAGTAGAGAAAAAACAAAGTTTTTGAAGATATAATAGGA
>CALWAM010000045.1 GCA_944373135.1 uncultured Bacilli bacterium
TCATCTTTATATAACAACTTATAATTATCCTTATCAATTGATCCTAATTTTTGATATAGAAATAAAAATTTAATTATTGGTTCAGATATTATGGCGTTATTATAAAATATTCTCATTAAGGTGGCAAAATTTAATTTTTTATCATCGTTATAACCTAAGGTAGCTAAATATTCTCCGAAAATCATTTCTTCTGCATATGCAAGACCCTCAGTGAAAAAATCACTAGTGGCATTTCTCCCATTCACTTCTTGATCTTGAAAATGACTTAGTTCATGAATTAAAAGGAACATTTCATATGTCGTTTCAAAAGACTTTATATCAATTAATCTTTCTTGGTTTTCATAATAACTTCTTCCATCGCTTTCATATTTATATTCACTAGATGGTACACACGCAATAATACCTTTATTAATAAGAGAATCAACATCAACATTAATACTTCTTTCTCTGTAATATTTTTTTACAATTTCCAATGAATCTAAAATACCAATTTCATGATAAGAAAAAGAAAATAATGCTTTAAAATCAGTACTTATATTTTTTTTGACATTTTTAATTAGATTAATAAACGGCAACATAGCTTCCAAATTCGCTATTATCATATCGTTATCATATTTTAAAAAATAATCATTTAATCTAATTTCTAAAGCTTTAATATCAACTTCCATAAAGAACTCCTCGATAAATAATTTTTAATATATAAAAATCATAGCCAATAAGCTATGAATAATTTATAAGACTACGGACAGATTATTTCATAAGTGGTGCGGGCAAAGGGACTTGAACCCCCATGGATTGCTCCGCTAGATCCTAAGTCTAGTGCGTCTACCAATTCCGCCATGCCCGCATAAATAAAATGGTGGACCTCGTAGGACTCGAACCTACGACCGCCCGGTTATGAGCCGGATGCTCTAACCAACTGAGCTAGAGGTCCATGACTACTTAATCTTATCATATTTTATGATATAATTTCAAGTCTTTTGTCAATAATTTTTAATTATTTAATACTTTTTAAATTCCGATGACTAAAATAAATATTCTATCGCCATAATAATAGAGTAGGGAGAATCGAAAATGCATAAATATATAACTAGAATAAAAAAATTAATTTATGGGGAAATTGCTATAATATTTATTATAATACTAATAATTTTTATAACTATATTTTATAATTACAAAAATAATATTAAATATGTTAACTACCAAAAAAATTATGATAATATTATTAATGAAATAATTAGTAAAAATAATTATAATTCTACTAATACTAGTTATACAATAATTAATCAAAAATACATCAATATCATAGATAAGACAAATTTAATGCCATTAAATACATTAATAAAAATTAATAATCAAAACATTAATATTAATGATCTTCTTCTCAAAGATAAAATTGAAGATTTTAATAATTTACTTGCCAAAGAGACATTAAAAAAATATCCCGAATTTATATCAACTGTTATATTGAATGAAAATAACCGGTCCTATGAAATAACTGAAGATAAGATAACCGTTTATTTTTCCAATGAAAATATAATTCCCACTTTCAATGAAAGAATTAGCATCGATTTAACCTGTTCAGATATCAAGAATATTATTAATTATAATTGTAACGAAGTAAAATATTTAGAAGATTTAAATCAAGCTTCGTCGGTGCCCCATCTTAATAAAATTGTTGCCATAACTTTTGATGATGGACCTAATTTAAAATATACCAATGAAGTAGTAGATATTTTAGAAAAAAATAAAGCTAATGGCACGTTTTTTGTTATAGGCAACAAATTAACCTATCAGTATAAGTCTATTTTACTTAATTGTTTAGCTAAAAATAATGAAATAGGAAGTCATACATATTCTCATAAAGTATTAACTAAATTATCCCTTGATAAATTAAAAAATGAACAAGAATTTACTAATAATAATTATTTTGAATTAACGAAAAACAAAATAACTTTAACTAGACCTCCTTATGGCAAAATAAATAATTTGGTAAAGAACAATATTAATACCCCAATTATAATGTGGAATGTTGATCCTTTGGATTGGAAATATAAAGATGCCCAAAAAATATTTGATAACGTCATCAATAACGTTAAAGACGGTTCTATAATTTTATTACATGATGCTTATAAAACAAGCGTAGAGGCGCTACGTTTAATATTGCCTAAACTTTATACAATGGGCTATCAAGTCACTACTGTGAGTGATTTGGCAGCTAAAAAAGGTGTAACATTAGAAAATAATAAAGTATATTATTCATTTAATTAATAATCATTATTAAAAGCAATATAAACCAGAATGGCCCCCGCAATAACAAATAAAATATTTGCCACTAATTGTAAGTTTAAATTAAGTAATTGTTTTTTACTTATATTTATATTCAAACTTTTTATATCATCAATTGTCAAACCTAAAAAATAAATATATATGATAAATAATATAATAGCAACAGTTTTATTGATCATAAGAAAATTGTTTTTATCACTTTGTTTATTATATAATAAAAAATCTTTTTCATATTTATTAGAAATAAAATTAAGAATTAATATAAATATATAAATTACCCAAATATAATTTTCATTATCTATTCTTATTAACTGTTTTGCACCTGTATTCATATTAAATTTTATAATGATAGAAAAAAAATTATACCATAAAAAAATAACCATTATGGTTATTTATAAGCATTTTGGTGTCCCCTAAGAGATTCGAACTCTTGACCCACTGATTAAGAGTCAGTTGCTCTACCAGCTGAGCTAAGGAGACGTAACACAATAATTATAACACAACTAATAAAAAAATCTAGTATTTTTTATTAAAAATATAAAAAACTCACGAAAGTGAGTATTTTTCAAATGGTGACCAGTACGAGATTTGAACTCGTGAATGCATGCGTGAAAGGCATGTGTGTTGACCGCTTCACCAACTGGCCATAAAAAATTAAAATGGTGGGACTGGGGGGACTTGAACCTCCGACCTCACGCTTATCAGGCGTGCGCTCTAACCAACTGAGCTACAATCCCATTGAGTCAATCGACTATTCCATTTTAACCCATTATTAATATTTTGACAAGTGTTTTTTTAAATTTTTTGCTATTTTTTTCTGTTTATAAATAAATTTTTTATTTTGATGCTAAATTATCAAAATATCCTTGAATATAAACTACCGGTGTTCCTTTATCACCACTTCCGCTTGTTAAGTCACACAAAGAGCCAATTAAATCAACATATCTTCTTGGTGTCGTACCTTGTGATGCCATACTTCCTTTTAAGTTTTTATCTTTATTGTTTATTTCGTTTACGATGGCCTCCATTAAATCTTTATCTTTTAAATTACCATATTTGTTATCGGATAGATATTTTAATTTTAATTCATTTGGTGTGCCTTCAAGTCCTTTGGTATAAAAAGGAGCAACAACTGGATCAGCTAATTCCCAGATCTCTCCAACGGGATCTTTAAAAGCTCCATCACCATATACTAAAACCTCAACTTTTTTTCCTGTTTTTTCATATATTAATTCTTGCACTTTTTTTATTAGTTCCTCTCCATCTTTAGGAAATAATTTTAATCTTTCTTCAGTGCTTTTATTACTACCTAATAAGCCATATTTAGGATTAAATCCACTACCATTTACACTTTTATTTAAAATATCATCTAATCCTAAAACGATATCACCACCATTATCTTTTAATATTTTTTTTGAATTGTTTCGACTATGAATATCACATACTAAAACATTTTTAGTATAATTTAATATTGTTTTAACTTGATTAGAAAAAATAAATTCTACTTCACATCCTTCTTTATTAATAATTTCTTTATAAAAATCGACATAATTTACACCTGTAAAAGGATGTACTTCATTTCCAA
Organism: uncultured Bacilli bacterium; assembly: GCA_944373135.1. Classification (GTDB taxonomy): domain Bacteria; phylum Bacillota_I; class Bacilli_A; order RF39; family UBA660; genus CALWAM01. The sequence continues at coordinate 3,875 of CALWAM010000045.1, forward strand.
ATAATTCTCTATATTTTTTTTCATCTAAAATATCACTATAGGGATTTATATTTAAATTATTTAGTAAATCTCGATTAAATAACTGATTTCCAACTTCGTCACTTGGATAACTTAATTGTAAGTATATTTTTTTTACACTTCGGCTAATTCCTTTTAATATTAAAGAAAATCTATTCCTGCTTAATATAGGAAAAACCAATCCAAGTGTTTCAGTGTTAAACTTATTTTTAATGTCTATAGCTATATCATCAACACTTGCATAGTTTTTTGTCGCAATGCCAACAACTGCTTCGGTTATACCGATTATATCTTTATCTTTTATTTCAAAATTATCGCTTTCTTTTGCCGCCATTACTGATTCCACTACCACATTAGCTAAATTCATACCTTCCTTAATAATTGGCGTTCTAATTCCTCTAACAACAGTTCCAACATTTCTCATAATATCATTCCTCTCTATTAAAAGTATAACAAAAAAATAGTAAATTTATTTAGAAACTTACTATTAATTGACATATTTCTTTAGGATTTGTTTTCCCTATATTATGTCCACCATTAGGAATAAAAAATATTCGTGCTTTATATTTTTCATCCATACTCTCATAAAATTTAATCGGCAGTACCATGTCATCCTTATCACCATATATAATCATTAAATCACTAGGATTTATTTTTTTTACCTCATCCATTAATTCTTTTCTCACGATAATTTGATAAGTATTTCTTAAAAAGGGAGTACCATGTACCATTTCCTTCGTTTTTACAATATTAATTAAATACCAATCCCTAATTTTGTTTCTAACTTTTTGCAAAAATTTAGGTGTTTTAATAAATTTTTTACTATGCTTAAAGTTACGAATGAGAGCAGGGGATACTAAGATTAACTTTGTATCATGGTGAAAAAGATTTTTCCAAGTGACAGCTACTGCTCCTCCAAAAGAATATCCTAGTACAAAATCTACTTTTAAATGCTTGCTAATAAGATAATTTTCAATATATTTTGCAAAATCTTCTAATTGCCATTCTTTACACTTTGGTTCTTTTTCATGACAAAAACCTGGTAAATTAATTTTATATACTTCGTAATTTTTTTTAAGTTCTTCTACTAATTCTTCTCTATTGTGCCAAGCATCGTTTTCACTAGTCATGCTGGAGTAATTTCGATAATTCCAACCGTGAATTAATAATATTTTTTTCTTCATTAAAATCATCCTTCATAATTTTATAGTTTTCTTCATTTATTTTTATTAAATTATGATATTTAAATTTTTTAAAACATCTAAAGTATCCACTATAATGATAAATAATCATCCCATCCAGTTGTTTTATAAAATTATGATTTTTAACAATTACAGTATTTTGGTATTTCTTTAAATCATTTAAATATTTTATATCATTGAATAAAAATACCTTTTTAAATTTATCAAATATATTTTTAAAATCTTTTAGATCAACAATGTTTTCAGCTGAGCCAAAATTCCGAATTATTAAATAGGCTTTATCATAAAAATGATTAGATAATTGCTTCATTCTATCAGCATTAGTAATATCACCATCAAAAATAATTGGTTTATTTAATATTTTAAATTTGTTAATTCTATTTTCTACTGGAGTATAATTATTTAAGGATTTAATAATATTTTCTTTATCAATCTTAAATTCAATTCCTATTTTATAGGCTACTAAATATTGTATCATCGATAATCTAGATAAAATATACGGAGTAATCTTTTTATTATTAATAACAAAATTATAGCCATTAATTTTTATATTATTTAGATCTAATTGATGCAATTTTAAACCATTAACTTCTCCTATTAATTTATTATTTAAATATAAATTATTATTCTTAATCACATAGTTTAAATCGTTATCCTCATTATTATAATAACCAATTTTAGCATTGTTAAATATAAAAGATTTGTAATAAGCTAAATCATATTTAGTTTCCATCCCGTCTTTATGAAGATGACTAGTATAAACGTTTAAAAGCACAGCAGTATGTGGATGGAGTAGGTTAGCTAATATTTTTACATGGTCTTTATAATATATTGACATTTCCAAAACTATAAAATCGGTGTTTTTATCAGCTAAATTCAAAATAAAAGCTTTTAAAATTAATGGTGTTATCCTTTTACTATAAATTCTTAAAACCTTATATTTACTTTTCAAAACATTTGTAATTAATCCAGCTGTTGTAGTTTTACCTACAGAACCAGTAACTGCCACTACTTTAGCATTTTTTATTACTTCTTTTTGATAATCAAACAATTTATCAATAGATTTTAAAATATCATCTACAACTATAAAGGAAACATTATCTAAATTAATTAATTCTGATTTCATGTTTTCTTCAATAACAAATGTGTAATTTGGATTATTAATGGCAATATCTTTAATTTTTTCTCTTAAATCAATTTTCTTAATTACCCAACCATCTTCAACATCATAGTTAGTAAAGTAAATTGGAAAAAATAATATATTTTTAGCTCTTTTTTCATATTTTTTATCAGCTATACTTATAATTCTTAAATAATCAAATACAGTTGCTTTAATATTATATACTTCTTTTATATTTAGTATATTTTGTAATTTTTTTAATTGCCACTTATTCATATTTCACCCCTTTATAAATTATATTATAAATTATTTTTTATTATTATTTATTACTCTTAATTTAGGAAACTTTCTATTCATATATTCATCTGTATAAACCGAGTCAATTACTTTATCTCCAACCCATCTAGGTTGTATGTTTCTATTTCTTTCACTAAGCCTTAATGTTGCATATGTGCTCAATATCAGATTAATAATCATAAATGCACTTAATAAAATCACTAACAATCTATTAATTTTAGGAGGTATTTTTTTAATTATTTTTAGAAATTTAGGATATAGCAACTTAAACCAAATTACTCCTAAAATTCCCCATAAAATACAATAAGGAAGATATATTTTTCCCGCAAAGGAGTAGGGATAGTGAGAATATGTCCAAGTATAAGTATGTAAAAATATTTCTTGAAAACAAGCACCAAAATATTCAAATAAAGTCCCAAATATAACTGATATAATAAATATAAATAATATTGATTTATCTTTAAATCGTTTAAACAATAACGTAATTAATACTATTCCAAATCCATAAATTGGTTTAAATGGTCCATATAATAAACCTTGTTTGTTAATATATTCGCCATATTTTATAAAATGAAATCCTGTTTCGATAATATAGCCTAATAAGCACCCGAATACAAATAAATATATAATTTCTTGCCAAGAAAAATTTTTAAACCACTTCTTCATAAACATCACGACAAAATTATATCATATTTCCTTTTTATTTGTTATAATAACTTCGGGAAGTGATATCATGAAAAATAATCTAGATAAGATTTTAAAGCGTCTTTTAATTAATGGCTTAATATTATTAGTAATTGCCATTGCTTTATTAGTAAGTAATATCATAACTAATGCTAAGTGGTTTGAATATTTATTTACTTTTGGAATTTTTGCCTTTTCCTTATTGTTTATTATCAAAAGTTTAACAATTAAAAAAAATCATAAAAATAATTTATGATTTATTTTTTTTATGGCGGAGCAGAGAAGATTTGAACTTCCGCGCCAGTTGCCCGACCT
>CALWAM010000046.1 GCA_944373135.1 uncultured Bacilli bacterium
ATCTTTGCCTACATCATTTACAACACCTACTACCAATCCTTTTGGATATTTAGTTAATCCCGAAGTATATATAACATCTCCTATTTTAATATTAGTTTTATCAACATTTTCTAGTTTTAATCCATTATCATAAAGAACTTTTCCATATTCGTTATTTACCATTACCGATAAAGATGTTTTTTTACTTGTAATAAGATCAACATAAGCAAAATTATCTTTTACTTTACTTACTATTCCTACTACACCATCTTCATTTAATACCATCCACCCCTTCTTAACCTCTTCACTTGTTTTGATAACTATTTCCTCACTAAAATCATATAACTCTCTTAAAACAACTTTTCCATATACATAATCATAATCATCATAATCTAATTTAGTTATTTTAATTAATTGTTCTTTTAAGCTATCCCGTTCCGTTTTTATGATATTATATTCAATCTTTTCATCTATTCCTTTATCGATAATTAATAAATCCATTACAGGATAATAACCATATAATAAAATAGCTATAACTAAAATACTTATACTAATTTTTACCCATTTTTTCATATGTTTTTCACCCAAGTTCCTTCTAAATAACTATAATAACTATTTTTTCCAATAATAATATGATCAATGACAGGTATCCCTATCATTTTTCCACTTTCAATAAGATTATTTGTATATTCATCATCAGCTTTTGATGGTAAGGGATTTCCACTTGGATGATTATGAACAACTATAATCTTTACTGCACTATATTTAACAGCTAATTTAAAGACTTCACGAGCATGCACTGTACTACTATTAACTGTCCCAATAAATATTATCTCTTTAGCTATTATTTGATTTTTATTATCTAAAAATATTCCTATTAATTTTTCTTGTTTATCTTTAGCGAGCTCATATCTAAATAAATTATAGATATCTTTACTAGTATTAACCTTAATAACATCAATATTATCTTCTAAAACTCTCTTTCCTAATTCTAAAGCGGCAAATAGTGTAATTGCTTTAACTTCACCAATTCCTTTTAATTTAGCAATTTCTTGATATGATGAATTGCTTAGATTTTTAATCCCCTTAATATCTTTAATTAAATCTCTTGCTACTTCTTTAACATTTTTATCTTTAACACCGGTTCTAAATAATATTGCTAATAACTCTTCATCGCTTAAAGATTTACTTCCATATTTTCGAAATCTTTCTCTTGGTTGCTCGGTAACCAAATAATCTTTTATCATAAATTTTCACCTTCTTTATAAACATTCACCATTGTCTTTAATATTTCTTCATAATATTCTACACTAGTAGCCATCAACAATGCCTCATATTCTTTTATTTCGTTATAAATCTCTTCATCATATTCTAAGTTACGAATATAATAATCAATTCCTTTATTTTCATAATATTTCTTAACACTTTCTTTTGCTTCACCATCACTAACTACTGCCACATATACTCGGTACATATCTTGATCATTAATTACTAAACCATTACAAGTGGTCGCTTTTTTATTGGCGTTTTCTAAATTATTAAAAACTCCCACTTGAAAAGCCACTAATTTTTTACTTTCTCCTGTCATAATATCATTAATATTTTCTTCAAACTTTTTAAAAGAAATAAGGCCAAAAACAAAACCGATTCCTATTGCTAAAAATATGGGAATTAAATATTTTTTTAGTTTATCTAACATAAAACCACCAAAAAAAATATAACAAAAAAAGAAAATAGATTATGTCGAATAATGCCATCATTTATATATTATCCAACAAAACTCTATTTTCTTTTTTTTAATATTGTTTACCGAAATAAATTTTATATTTTCCTTTATTTTGACAAACTACACAGTTACCATCTGCTTCTTCATCTAAGCAAATACACCGTGATTTTAAGCCTGTATCATCTTTTATTTTTAATTCACATTCACTACTACCACACCAATTAACTTTAATAAAGCCATTCTTTTTAGCGGCTATATCTTTAAAATCTGTATAATTATCAGCGCTATAAATCATGCTATTTCTTCTCTTTAAAGCTCGATCATACATATCTTTTTGTATCTTATCTAATAAATTATTAATAACTAGTACAATATCATCATTAATACTTATATTTATTTTTTCTAATGTATCTCTTCTTACTAATGTTATAATCTTATTCTCTAAGTCTCGTTTTCCAATTTCAATTCTAATTGGATAGCCCTTAACTTCAGCTTCAGCAAATCTAAATCCTGGACTTTTATCACCAGCAATAACTTTATAAGTAATATCATTAGTATCTAATTTTTTCTTAATTTCTTCTACCATATTATTTACTAAATCATTATCATTTATTGGAACAATCGCCACTTTATAAGGTGCTATTCTAGGCGGCAACACTAAACCTCTATCATCACTATGCGTCATGATAAGTCCCCCAATCATTCTAGTTGAAACTCCCCATGAAGTTTGATATGGCGTTTTTAATTTATTATCCTTATCTAAAAATTGAATTCCAAAAGCTTTAGCAAAACCTTGCCCAAAATAATGGCTAGTCCCATTTTGTAAAGCCACCCCATCATACATCATGGCTTCAATCGTATAAGTTTCTTCTGCCCCAGCAAATTTTTCTTTATCAGTCTTTTTTCCCACAATAACAGGCAATGCTAAATAATTTCTTTGAAAATCTTCATATACTTTAAACATTTGTAAAGTTTCTTTTCTAGCTTCTTCTTCAGTAGCATGCATCGTATGACCTTCTTGCCATAATATCTCTCTACTTCTTAAAAAAGGCCTCGTTGTTTTTTCCCATCTTACAATAGTACACCATTGATTATATAGTTTAGGTAAATCACGATAACTTTTAATTATTTTTTTATAATGATCACAAAATAATGTTTCAGAAGTTGGTCTTACGCACATTCTCTCATCTAATTTTTCGTCTCCTCCATAAGTTACCCATGCAACCTCTGGAGCAAAACCCTCTACATGGTCTTTCTCTACATTTAATAAACTTTCCGGAATAAACATTGGCATTTGAACATTTTCATGACCTAATTTTTTAAATTCTTTATCTAGAATATTTTGCATATTTTCCCATATTGCATATCCATATGGTCTTATAATCATACTCCCTTTAACATTACTGTAATCAACTAAATCTGCTTTTTTTATAACATCAGTATACCATTTAGCAAAATCAACGTCTCTACTAGTAATACCTTCAACTTGCTTTTCCATACTATCACCTATTTCTTAAATCTTTTCTTTACTTTAGCTAAAGCATATTTGACACTTCTAACTACACCATTAGTTTTTAATCCTTTTAAAGTTTGATACATACTTTCATTTTTATTTAATTCTCCTAAATATGCCATAATAAATTCTTTAACTAATTCTGGATTATTAATATCTACCCTATTACTTTCTAAATATTCTTTTAAACAAACTGGAATACTTTCATAACTTTCTAATACTAAATCATGATTAACTAAAATATTATCATCATTTATACTAGCAAAATGCTCAATAATACTTTTATATATTTTTAAATATTCTTGATAACTACCTTCAACAATATTTAATACTTTCCGTGGATTTTCAGCTACTTTCATCCTCGTATCTCCGGCATAAGATAAATTACATAATTCCACTAATAAATTCTTCATAGTTACTTCATCATCAGTCATTAATAAAGCAACAATTATAGCACTTCTTCTATTTTCTAGTATCAATTTTCTAATTTCATCTGTACTTTTTATTTCTAAGACTGTTTTTTGAAATCTTCCTGTCAAATAAAAACTATTCCAAGTATGTAATGCTTCTTTTAAGAAGTTTATATCAACTATTCCATATTTAAATTCATTACCTTTATATAAAATATTACTCAGATAAGTAACTCCAGTTTTCCCAATTAATTCTTCTTTACTACTTAATTTAAAATACATTCTTCCAATAAAAGAATAATCATTAGGATTTAATTTAATATTTTCTAAATGCCATTTTTTAACATCATCTACTACTAATATTAAATCTAATTGAGTTTTATCATCTTTACTATAACCTGCTTGTTTAAATACTCCTGAACCATATCCATAGGCTGCAACAACACTAGGTCTTTTACTTAAAAAATCTTCAATAACATTTTTCATAAATACTCCTTTAAAAAAAGATGGTATTCCTTAATCAAGGAGTCATTATGACGCTACCATCCTTTATTTAACTTAATTTAAGATAACGGTTTTACCCGGGAATGTTTACATTCCTCTAAAAAAGGTAGGAATTATTAACTAGTTTATTATCTTCCACCATCTGATAACTCTCTCTAAAACTTTATTAATAACTATGTCCTTTTTTCTTGATTTATATCATCATTATATTCTAAATAATCATCTTTGTCAAAATTACATCTACTAGCTACTATACAACAACTAAAATTAATAAACATAATAGTCATTATAACTAATATAAACATAATTTTCACCGTAATCACCTAATAAAATATATGCTTAATAAAAATTATTATAATAATTTTTTTTCTTCATTTACTTTATCATCACTAGTTTCTTTAACTATATAGATTGGTCTTTTTTTAGTCTCTAAATAAGTTTTAGATAAATATTCTCCAAAGATTCCCATAAAGAACAACTGAACACCACTCACAAATATTATAATACAAGCTAAACTTGGCCAGCCACTCACTGGGTCTCCCCACATAATAGTTTTAGCAATAATAACTATTATCATTAAAAAAGCAATAAAACAAAATAAAATTCCTAATAAAGATGCCATAGTAAGAGGAAGTGTTGAAAATGCTACTATTCCCTCAATTGCATATTTAAATAACTTCCAAAAAGACCACTTAGTCTCTCCAGCAACTCTTTCAACATTTTCAAATTCTATCCATTTAGTTTTAAATCCAACAAAGCTCCATAAACCTTTAGAATAGCGATTATATTCTCGACAAGAAATAATAGCATTAACCATCTTTCTTGTCATTAATCTGTAATCTCTTGCCCCATCAACCATTTCCACTTTACTAATTTTATTAATTATTTTATAAAAACAACGAGCAAAGAAACTTCTTATAGGAGGTTCTCCTTTTCTTGTTACTCTTCTAGTTCCAACACAATCATAGCCATTTTCAATATAATTAAGCATTTCTGGTAAAAGTTTAGGCGGGTCTTGTAAATCAGCATCCATAAGTGTCACATAATCTCCTGTAGAGAAATCTAATCCCGCTAACATTGCTGCTTCTTTTCCAAAATTTCTTGAAAAAGAAATATAACGAATCATTGGATCATTTACTTTTAATTCTTTTATAACTTCTAAAGTCTTATCACTAGATCCATCATTTACAAATATAAGTTCATATTCATAACTACTTAATTCTTTCATTACTTTACTAACTTCTTTATGAAATAATGGTAAAGATTCTTCCTCATTATAACAAGATACTATAATACTAATTTTTTTCATACTTCACTTCCACTTCCATATTTAAATTAAGTATACTATAAATAAGAAAAAAAATCGAGAGGTATTTATCTCTCAATTAATTTGTATCTAATATATTATTTAATTTTTCAATTGCTTTATATACAGTATTCATATCAGGTTCCATTACATATAAGTTTTGATTAGGATAACTATATGTAGGTAGTAATGCTCCCGTTCCATTTAAATTATAACTTTCAATATACCAAGATGACATATCATTTAATTGCATTTTAACTAAATCACTAATATTATCATAATTTATATTAGTTTCAAAAGTACCATTTAAAGCACTCAATATATCAGAATAATTACTAACAATAGTTTTAGAACTACTTATCTTTTTAATAACTAATTCTATAACTTGTTCTTGATTTTCTCCTCTATGTCTATCTCCAGTTTCATAAGCATATCTTTCTCTAGCAAACGCTAAAGCACAATCTCCATATACATAATTATATCCAGGATCAAACTCACAATTTTTATTAGTATGAGTAGTAAAACTATAATTAACATCAGAATATATATTAATACCATTAATAGCATCAACTAAATTAACTACAGCATTAAAATTGACTCTTACATAATAAGGTATTTCAATTTCTAATAAATTTTCAATCGTCTCCATTGATAAATTTATACCTCCTAATGCTCCAGCATGAGTTAATTTATCTCGATAGCCAGTAGTATTAGGAATTCTTACGTAATAATCCCTAGGTATATGAACCATTAATATTTCTCGATTAGTAGGATTAACTGCCAATATAATATTAACATCACTTAAACTTCTAGAAGGTAATGTACTACTTCTTGTATCTATTCCACTTAAATATACTGCAAAAGGTTCCTTAGTAACATCTATATCGTTATTACTATCTTCTATTTCTACTTTTACCTCAATACTATAAATAACTTTAGTATTTTCTTCATAACTTTCGTCATTAATAATTCTCGAATCATAAATACCAGAGTTAACTAAAATTATATTATTATCATCATTTAAAACTAAATCTAATAAATCATTATAACTATCTAAATATTTAAATTCTATAGATTTTAATTTATCTTCTACTAAAGACATATCATCCATATCTTTATAAGAATAAACTACTTTATCTTTTATATCATCTATATTATCATATTGCGAGTCACTATTAACTACAATATTATATACATAAGTTTCATAATTTAAATTTAAATTATCTTTTAAGAAATTAATTGTTTCATTAATTTTAAATATACCATATATTAAAGAAGTACTTAGTAATAATAATATAATATCTACTAACCCCAAAACTACCCTACTTTTTATATTTTTTATAATTAATCCAATAATTATATATACAGCTCCTAAAAATAATAAAGCATAAACAATAAATTTAAATGGTAATATATCTGCTATATATATTCTTCCTATTAAAAATAATGAAATAACAATAGTAATTATAAATATCAATAAATTAATTTTTTTATTATTTTTACTTTGAATTTTTCCCATATTAACCTTCCTTTAAAAATATTATACTATATCTCCATAATTTTATAATATGTATATTACCTATTCTTTAATCATTAAAATATATTTTTTTATAAATAAAACTTTAGATAAAACAATTATAATTA
>CALWAM010000047.1 GCA_944373135.1 uncultured Bacilli bacterium
AAAATATTATATAGTAAATGATTGAATAATGAAACTCATCAAATCTCATTCATTTACTAATCAGTATTATACGTGATATAATAACTATTAAAGGTTGTGATAACATGAATATCTATGATTTAACTAAAACGGAATTAGAAAATTATCTTATAAACATAAATGAAAAGAAATATAAAGCGACGCAAATATATGAATGGTTATATCAACATCGGGTAAAAAGTTTTAATGAAATGTCTAATTTAAAAAAAGAATTAATAGCTAATTTAAATTCATCTTTTACAATGAATGATTTAAAAATAGAATTAGTTCAAGAAAGTAAATTAGTAAAAAAATTCTTATTTAAATTATATGATAATCAATATATTGAAGCAGTATTAATGTATCATGATTATGGACTTAGTGTTTGTATTAGTAGTGAAGTCGGTTGTAACATGGGCTGTAAATTTTGTGAAAGTGGCCGACTTAAAAAAGTTAGAGACCTAACTCCTCACGAAATGGTTTTACAAATATTACTAATTGAAGAATATATTAAAGAACGAATATCTAGTGTAGTTATTATGGGAATAGGAGAACCATTTGATAATTATGATAATGTTATGAAATTTATTCGTATTATAAATGACCCTAAAGGTATAGCTATAGGAGCACGTCACATAACAGTTTCTACTTGCGGTATTATTCCTAAAATATATGATTTAATCAAAGAAAATATTCAAATTAATTTAGCTATTTCTTTACATGCTCCTACTAATGAAATAAGAAACAAGATAATGCCTGTCAACAAAGTGTATAACTTAAGTGAGTTAATACCTTGTTTACAAGAGTATATTAGTAAAACCAATAGACGAGTTACTATTGAATATGTTATGCTTAATAATGTAAATGATACTCTTGATTGTGCGAAAGAATTAGTACATTTACTTAAAAATATGAATATCTATGTTAATTTAATACCATATAATGAAACTAATAACATAGAATTTAAAAAGAGTAGCAAAGATAAAATATTAGCTTTTTATGATTATTTAAAGAAAAATAATATAAATGTCACTATTCGAAAAGAATTTGGTTTAGAAATAGATGCTGCTTGTGGACAATTACGAAGTAAAAGAGGTGAACAATGAAAACATTTTATCTCACTGATTCAGGTAAAATTAGAAGTCATAATGAAGACTCTGTAACAATTCTTAAAAATAAAACTGATGAATATTTATTATTAGTTGCTGATGGCATGGGAGGGCATCGCGCTGGCGAAGTAGCTTCTTCAATGGCCGTTACTCATTTAGGAAAAAGATTCAATGAAACAGCTACTATTGGGAACAAACTAGATGCTATTAATTGGATGCAAGATAATATTAATGAAATAAATAAAAAAATATTAGATTATGCTAAAGAATATCCCGAAGCTTCGGGATTAGGAACAACGGTTGTTATGGCTTTATTAACTAAAGATTATTTAATATTTGGTAATATTGGTGATTCTTCAGGATTCGTTATTAAAAATAATAAGTTATTAAAAGTAACTAAAGATCATACGCTTGTTAATGCTTTAGTAGCTAATGGAGAATTAACTGAAGAAGAAGCTAAATATCATCCTAAAAAAAACGTTCTTATGAAAGCCTTAGGTTCTAATGAAAAAGCTGAAATTGACATATTTGATGTTGATACTAATATTGATGGAATATTTTTATGTAGTGATGGTTTAACCAACATGCTTAGTAAAGAACAAATAGAAAAAGTATTAAGTGATACTGAATTAGAAATAGAAGAAAAAGTCATAAAATTAATTCGTAAAAGTAATGCACGTGGGGGTACAGATAATATATCTATAGCTTATTTAATAAAAGAAGAGGTGCAATAATATGATAATGAAAGGTCAAAAAATAAATGATCGTTATCAAATAATTAAATTAATTGGCGAAGGTGGAATGGCTAATGTTTATTTAGCATATGACACTATACTAGATCGTAATGTGGCAGTTAAAGTATTACGTGGAGACTTGGCTAATGATGAAAAATTTGTCCGTCGTTTCCAACGTGAAGCCTTATCAGCTAGTAGCTTATCTCATCCTAACATTGTAGAAGTATATGATGTCGGAGAAGACAATGGTGAATACTATATAGTTATGGAATACATTGAAGGTAAACAGCTAAAAGAATTATTAAAGAAAAGAGGAAAACTTACTACTCCAGAAGTTGTTGACATTATGTTACAAATTACTGATGGCTTAAGTGTTGCTCATGACTCTTATATTATTCATCGTGATATTAAACCTCAAAATATTATGATTTTAGAAAATGGATTAGTTAAAATAACTGATTTTGGTATTGCAATGGCCTTAAATAGTACGCAACTAACCCAAACCAATTCTGTTATGGGAAGTGTTCACTACCTACCTCCTGAACAAGCTAGTGGTAAAGGAAGTACTTTAAAAAGTGATATATATTCCATGGGAATATTAATGTATGAGTTGCTTACTGGTAGTGTTCCTTTTAAAGGAGAAAATGCTGTTGAAATAGCTTTAAAACAAATAAAAGAACCAATGCCATCAGTTAGAGAAAAACTTCCAGATGTTCCCCAAAGCGTTGAAAACATTATTATTAAAGCTACTGCTAAAAACGTTAAAAATAGATACAATGATGCTCGCGAAATGAATGAAGATTTACGTACATGTTTAGATGAATCAAGAAAAAATGAACCTAAAATAAAATTACCATATCCAGAAGGAGATTTAGAAAAAGTTACGAAAGAAAAATCAACAAGTAAGAAAGAAAAAGAAAGTGAGAGTGAAGTAGTGGCTCACCAAATAACTGATAAAGAAATAAAGCAACAAAATAAACTCTTAATAGGTTTAGCAACATTATTTTGTAGTTTAGTTATTATAATAACCTGTATAATAGTTTTCTTACCAATATTAACTAATCAAAAAGAAATAATAATTCCTGATGTATCTAATATGGAATTAAGTGATGCTATTAAAAAATTACAAGATGAAGGATTTAGCGTTGCTGATGAACAAAAAGAAATTAGTTCTAGTGAAATCGAAGAAGGTAAAGTAGTTAAAACATCTCCCGCAATTGGTAGCAAAAGAACTAAAGGAACGGAAATAACTATTTATGTATCTTTAGGAGATACGGAATATACTATGGAAAACTTTATTGGCCAAAATTATCTTACTGTAAAAGGTAAATTAGAAGCTTATGATATTTATGTATTAGTTGAAAAGAAAGATGTTGAAGAGGGAAGTAGCTATGAAGCTAGTGAAATAATTGATACCTCTGTTAAAGAAGGTGAAAAACTTTCTGCTCAAGATACTGTAATATTATATATACCTAATGTTGTAAGTAAGTATCCAGACTTTACTAAAGATTATACTGTTGATGAAGTTCAAGCTTTCTGTGATGAATATGGTATAACTCTAAAAGTCGAAGAAGTAACTACTTCCGAATATGCAGAAGGAACAATTATTTATCAAAGTAAACCAGCTGATTATACTATTGTTTCAGGTGTAACCTTAACTATTAGAGTTGCTGTTGAACCAGAATTTGACGAATCAACCTGTGAAAGCGACGGAACATGCTAAGTCAAGGAAAAATAATTAAAATAGTTAGTAATCAGTATACTGTTTCAACTAATCATGAATTATTAACTGCAACAGCTCGTGGCAAATTTCGTAATGAGTCCCTTACGCCTTTAGTAGGGGACAATGTTACTATTGATTTAGATACTAACCAAATAAGTGAAATTCTTCCTCGAAAAAATGTATTGAGCCGTCCTAATGTTGCTAATATTGATAAAGCTTTAATTGTATGTAGCTTAAAAAAGCCAGAATTTTCTAGCTATTTATTAGATAAAATATTAATTAATGTTTTAAAGAATAATATTACCCCAGTTATTTGTTTTACTAAATGTGATTTATTAAATTTTCAAGAAAAACGTAAAATTAATAAAATAAAAAAATATTATCAACACATTGGTATTAAAGTTTTTAATAATACTAAAAAATTTCGTTTACTAAGTTATTTAAAGAACAACATAGTTGTCTTAGCTGGACAAAGTGGTGCTGGAAAAAGTACATTATTAAATCGTTTAGATAAAAATTTGCAATTAAAAACCGATGAAATATCTGAATCTTTAAATCGTGGTAAACACACTACAAGACATACGGAATTATTTAAAATAAAGAAAACTTATTTTGTTGATACCCCAGGATTTGGTTCATTAGATTTAACTGATATTAATAAAGAAGATTTAAAGAATTATTATCCAGAATTTCAAAATTGTCATTGTAAATATCAAAATTGTTTACACTATAAAGAAACTAATTGTGAAGTTAAAGAAAAAGTATCTAGTAATGAAATATTAACTAGTCGTTATGAAAATTATATAACATTTCTTAAGGAGGGATAAAATGAAAATATCTGTATCATTTTTAAAAAGTAATAATACTTATGCTGATACGATAAAATTAATTAACGATACTTCATGTGATTATCTCCATGTTGATATTATGGATGGTTTATTTGTCCCTCAAAAGAATTTTACACCTCAAGATTTAGAATCATTATTAAGTAAAAATAACAAACCATTAGATATTCATTTAATGGTTAATAGTCCCTTAGATTATTTAGATACATTAACAAAATTTCATCCTGAATATATAACTATTCATCTTGAATTAGAACAAAATATTAAAGAGATTATTGCTAAAATAAAAAAATATAATATTAAAGTTGGTTTAAGTATTAAACCTGAAACTAATATAAGTAAATTGCTTCCATATTTAAGTGATATTGATTTAGTCCTAATAATGGCTGTTAATCCCGGTTTAGGTGGTCAATCATTTATTCCTGAGACTTTAAATAAAATAAAAGAATTAAATAAATATAAAGATAAATATTATTTTAAAACTAGTGTTGATGGTGGGATAAATGATATAACTATTAGTAAATTACTAGATTTAAATATTGATATCATTGTTAGTGGTTCTTATATTACTACTCAAGATAATTATCAAAATCAAATTAATAAACTAAAAAAAAATGGTAATCACAATTAATCGTGATTACCATTTTTATATTCATTAAATTTAATAAAAGCTTCTTCTTGTGTCAATGATGGTTTTTTAAAGCCATAATTAGGTAGTAAATGAAGATGAAAATGCTTAATATATTGTGAATCTAAAAAATTGATTCTTAAACTTAAAGAAGTAGCATTAAAGCATTTAATTAAATCTTTTGAAAGTTCTTTTGCTATATTCATAATATGTGTTAAGTATTCATCATCTAATTCTATAAAATCAGTAAAATGTTTTTTAGGAATTATGAGAGTATGCCCATCAGCATCAGGATGTAAATCTAATATAGCTATAACATATTCATCTTCATATATTTTTTTACAAGGAATATCTCCTTTAATCATTTTACAAAATAAACAATCCATTATAATCACCATATTAATTTTATTATTAAATTCTAAGATAGTCAAATATTTTAGTCAATTTGTTAGGCTATCATGCATACATTAGAGTAGAGGTGAATGTAATGACTAATTATAAAGAAATAGTAACTAAAGCAGTTATCGGTAAAGGAAAAAGAACTTTAAAAAAAGAATATCAACTTCAAACAGAAGAAATTCCTGATACTGTTTTAGGATGTTGGGTTATTAATCATAAATTTTCTGGAGGACATAGTAATAGTAATGTATCCGTAAGTGGATCTTTTGATGTTAATGTTTGGTATTCATACGATCATGATAGTAAAACTAGTGTTAGTACAAAAAGATTTACTTATAATGATCTTATGAAAATGCATCTTACTGAAGATAGTAAATTAGATAGTGATAGTGAAATAATTGTCAGAAGTTTAAAACAACCAACTGTTACTGATGTAAAAATAAAAGATGGCATTGTAAATATGAATATTGAAACAGAATTAGGTATTGAAATAGTTGGCAATACCAAGATAAAAGTACCTATTGAAGATGAATTTGATGATTATGAAGTAATAATAGATGATAATGAAATAGATGATGAAATAGATAAGAGTGTTTCTGTGGACTATTTAGAATAACATTTAGATTTATCAAAATCTAAATGTTTTTATATTGAAATATTTAAATCGTCATGCTATTATTTAAATAGTAGAAAGTAGGTATTATATGAATAAGAAATTTTATTTATTAATTGGAGCAATAGTTGTAGCTATAGCATTAGTAATAGGAACGTCATATTCTTATTTTATGGCAACAGTTACTGGAGGAGATAATGGTAATGAAATCGTAATTAAATCAGGTAACTTAAGTTTAACATTAACTGATAATAATTCATTAACACTTAATGGTATTCCAGGTGATAGTGCTAGTAAAGAATTTACTGTTACTAATAATGGTAGTAATGAAACATTTTATAACATTAAAATGATCGATGTAACTAATACATTTGTTGATAAGAATGATTTAGTTTATACTTTAGTAGGAGATAATGATATAAATATTACTGAAACAGTAATGCCAAGTACTAGTGATGAATATTTAGCTACTAATATTACTATAGGTAGTGGAGATACACATACCTATACCTTAACTATAACATTTAAAGAAACTAATGATAATCAAGATGATAATAAGGGAGCTACTTTTAGTGGTAAGATTAATATCGATGATGAAGTAATAAATGTTTATCAAGATGATAGTGGAGCTAATGTACCATTATTAGAAAATAATATGGTTCCAGTATATTATGATGGATCTAATTGGAAATATGCTGATATCGGAAGCGATGCTTGGTATGATTATGATGCTAAAGAATGGGCGAATGCTGTAGTGTTAAATGATGGTGTAGAAAAATCCGTTGGAGAAACTATTACCGAAGAAGAAATATCTTTATGGTATGTCTGGATTCCAAGATATACTTATACAATTTTTAATGGTAATAATGGCAGTATAGGTGAACAAGAAATACAAATAAAGTTTGAAAAAGGTACCAGTAGTACGGGAACAGTTGAGTGTACGGATGTTAATTTTATATCAACACCAACTAATGCTTCAAGTGAAACATGTACGGATACAACTAATGG
>CALWAM010000048.1 GCA_944373135.1 uncultured Bacilli bacterium
ATGTGCTCCATATTTTCTCACTTGATAATTAGTATACCATTCATATGGAAGAGCATACATAAACCGATCTTTACTTAAAGTTTGATGAAATGATGTATCAAATACACAAACATGGTTAGCATTAGGAATTACGTGCATTGCAGCTCTTATTCCAATTAATGCAGCTGGATTATGAAGAGGAGCAAGTGGAGATAATTCCGTAATTTTATCAAGTACATCATCATTAACTAAAACACTAGAATCAAAGTAACTTCCCCCTTGAACAATTCTATGACCAACACCACGTATTTCATCCAAACTATTTATAACTTTATATAATAGCAACTCATCTATTAATATCTTAAAAGCAACTTCATGGTCTTCTAAATTAATTTCCTTACTAATCTTATCACCATGATACTTAATAGTATAAAAAGAGCCCTCAATTCCTATTCTTTCGAAAACACCAGAAATAATCCCCTCTTCATTAGGCATATTATATAGTTTAAATTTAAGAGAACTACTACCTGCATTTACCGCCAATATTTTCATAAAAACACCTACCTAAACTCATTATACTAAAAAAAATTAATTATTTCCATTATTTTAAATAAAAAAGAAAATGACTAACCATTTTCTATCTTTTATTATTCTTTTTATTCATACAACGATTATTCTCAATACTTTTAACATCATCAATAACCTGACGATAAGGATATTCTAAATTACAAGAATAATCATTAAAACAATTTCTTAACATTTCATCTTTAACGTTTCCATAAACAAGCAAAGGACTCTTATAATAATAATTTTCTTCTCTCATTAATCATCACCACTATTATTATGAGAATTAACAAGAAATATATACTACAATAAATCACTAAATTCACTTTCACTAGCTTTAATAATTTTAATTTCATGCGATTTAACTGCTTCATATATTAAATCCTTATAAGGTATTAATTCCTCATATAAAATACATTTTTCCTTAATGGGATTTATAACAGGATGATCAGGGACAAAAATAGTACAACAATCTTCATATGGTAAAATACTTATATCATAAGTCCCTATTTTTTTCGCCAAATCTATAATTTCCAATTTATCAAAACAAGCAACAGGCCTAATAACAGGAATATTTACAACAGAATTTATAACACTCATACTAGTTAATGTTTGACTAGCCACTTGCCCAATCGATTCTCCATTTATTAAAACCTTACAATTCCTTTTTCCTGCAATAATAGCCGCAATTCTATACATCATTCTTCTCATAATAGTAATCAAATAATCATGAGGAATCTTTTTATATATCGCTTCTTGAATAGGCGTAAAATTAACTACATGTACTTTTATATCACCATTATATAAAGCCAATTTTTTTGCCAACTCCAAAACCTTATTTTGCGCTTCTATTGAAGTATGTGGAGGACTTTCAAAATATAAGCATTCAATTTTTATTCCTCTTTTCATAGCAAGATAACCAGCTACAGGAGAATCAATACCCCCAGATAACATAAGTAAGCCCTTTCCTAAACTACCTACTGGATATCCACCAATTCCACTATATTTTTCAAAATAAATATATATAGCATCTGCTCTTATTTCAATATTCACAATTAAATCAGGAGATTTAACATCAACTACTTTACCTGAAATGTTTTTTAGAATAAATCCACCAATTTCCTTACTAACATCCATCGAATTTTTAAAGTATTTTTTATCACTTCTTTTGGTTGAAACCTTAAAAGAAATAAAATTAAGATCTTTCAGCAATTCTAATATACTTGTTTTAAGCTCTTCATAAGAAGTCCCAATTTTATAAACAATCTCATATTCATGAATACCAAAAACATTTTTAATTTTAGTAACAAGATAATCAATATTATCTCCTTCAATAAACATTCGCCCTTTATCAAAAGAAACACTTCCCTTATTTCCAATAACATTAACAACATTATCTTTAAGTTTTTTTAAAAAAAGTCCTATATTATCTTTCTTAGTTGATAATTCCCCATATTTAATCATAATTAACTTTTTCATAAAACCACTTCCCCCACCATAATATCAAACAATCTTAAAAAAAGATAGAAAAACTACAAAAATTCCTGAAGTCTTTCTATCTTTTCATTCTCAATACCTATTAATTTATTAGCCAAGTCAATAATTAATTCATTTTTTCCAATATAATGATTTAAATAATAAGTCAAATTTTCAACAACTTTAATACTATTCTCTTTTAATATATTAGGTAACTTATTACTTCGTCTAACTCTTAATAATTTTTTATTAACATCAAAGCCATTCATTCCTGTTTTTATCAATTCTTTTTCTTTTTTATCTAATTTTATATATAATTTAAGGCTTTTTTCACAAATGTCAAAATATTTTAGATATTGACTATCAATTATCTCTTTAAAATTATTATCTTCAATATTTTCCTTAATATTATCCGTTATAATAATACCAAAACGTGCATTCTGATAAATAAAGTTTAAAAGAATTGAATCACTATACAATATTATCACCTAATAATATTATGAACAAAATAAATGAAACTATACTTCTTGAACTACAGCTATAATCATTGGTTTACAACCGGTTTCATTATATAAATACTTTCCAATTTCATCCCTAATTTCTAAACGAATATTATTATAATCAACAAAATTATTATTAATGTTTCTTAAGATAATATCTAGACTTTTATTCTTTACCTCTTTTATTAAGTCTCCCGAGTCCTTAACATAAATAAAACCTCTTGTAGTAATTTCTGGCCCAACCAGTAAATTTTTTGTTTTTTTACTAATCGTAGCACTAACTAATAATATACCATTTTCGCCTAACATTTCTCTATCTTTTAATACTAGTTCTCCTACATCATTATTACTCTTACCATCTATTAATATATCATTTACTTTTACTTTTTCCATTTTATCAGATAATTTACCATTAACAAATTCTATTACTTCACCATTTTGTCTCAAAATAATATTATCTTGAGGCATACCTAAAGTAAGAGCCAAATTTGCATTGTTTACCATATACCTATATTCACCTTTAACAGGAATATAATATTTAGGCTCTACTAATTTCAACATTAACATTAAATCTTCACTAGATGCATGCAACATAATTTGTTTATCTTTAGGAATATTTACAATATTACAGCCAAACATAGCTAACTCATTTTCTAATTTTACTAAAAGTTTTTCCGTCGCATCATATCTAGGTTCAGCAAATAAAACAGTATCAGTTGCTCGCAACTTAATAAATTTATCATATCCATTCAAAATCTTGTTTACATTAACATAAGGAGTTTCTTTATTATCAGCAATTAACAAAATACTATCTTTATTTTCTATATCAGACAAATCACCTAATAAATCATCATCAAAAATCAAATACCCTTCTTTCTTAGCAAAATTAACAACATGTTGCAATTGTTTACCCATTAATACAACTTTACGGTTTGTATTTGCAGCCCCATTAAAAATATCTTGAATAGTATATAAATGATTAGGCAATACTAAAGTTAGTATTCTATTAGAATTACGGGATATTACATCCTTAAAAAAATTAGTTAATCTATGATTAGGTGAAGTATGTCCAATTCTCTCAGAAAAAATTGATTCACTTAACAGTGCTAAAACACCTTGCTTACCAACATATGCAATTTTACCAAGATCCATATTATAAGCATCCCTCATAGTTGGATCAATTATAAAATCACCAGTATAACATATCGCTCCATCTTTAGTATTAATAACATACATCACTGAATCAGGAGCAGAATGATTAACACTTATTGGAAAAATACTAACACCACCAAAATTAATTTTACGGTGAGGTAATATTTCAACTATATTTTTCTCATTTACACCATCTTCAACTAAAGTAAATTTAGTAAATTTAGTTGCAAACACTTTAAGTTGAGGAATGTAATGTAATAAATCATAAACTCCTCCCATATTTTCATAATGCCCATGTGTTAAAAATAATCCTTTTATTCTATTTTTATTCTTTATTAAATATTCAAAATCAGGAATTATATAATCAATTCCGTACAAATTCTCAGAGGCAAATTTTAAACCGCAATCAAAAATGTATATATTTTTATCAATTTCTACAATATAACAGTTTTTACCAGATTCGTTTAAACCGCCCAAAGAAAAAATTTTAATTTTACTCATATTCACTCTCTTTTCTATTACTAAATTAAGAATGCAACGTATATACATTATATCAAATTTAAAACAATAATTCAAAGCATATTTCGTTTAAAATAAATAACTAAGGTGAAACAATTACGGAATTTATATATTGAATTATTAAAAATATTATTTTATAATCAAAGCGGAGGTTATATTTGATGGAAAAAAACAATGAATTAAGAAAAATTTATAATGTATTAATTATAATATGTGTACTATTAGCTATCAATACATTCATTCTGTTATTCGTAAATACAAGTAATAGCAATAAAAATAGCAGCGAAAATAATGAAAATAGCGAAATAAATAACAATTATGATGTAAGCAAAATGACTGAGGTTAACGAAAAAGAGTTGCTAGAATTATTTAATGATAACGATACAAAAGTTGTGTATATAGGAAGACCTAGTTGTAGCGCATGTGTAACATTTGTACCAACATTAAACCAAGTACATGATGAATTAGGCTTTGATTTGTATTACTTAAATAGTGAAAATCTAGGTACTGATCAAGAGTCACTAAGTGAGCTTGCTAAAAAATTAGATAAAGAAATAACCATAAATACTACAAGTGGCGAAGAATCAGGAAAATATGGAGAATATCTAGGAACTACACCAATGTTATTTATAATTAAAAATGGCAAAATGCTAGATGGTATAATTGGCGCTTATAGTTACGATTCATTAAAATCATTTCTTAATAATAATGGAATAAATTAACAGCTTAACCGTTTATCACAAACGGTTTTTTGTTTGCTATTTTTTATAAAAAATAATTATTGTTATACATAAAAAAATTTAAAAATTATAAAAATCAATTATCTCAAAACAAAAACCCATTCATTGAATGGGTTATAATAATTAAAAAATGGTCGAGAAGACAGGATTTGAACCTGCAACCCCTTGGTCCCAAACCAAGTGCACTACCAAATTGTGCTACTTCTCGATTAATGGTGCACCCAGAGGGATTCGAACCTTCAACCTTTAGATCCGTAGTCTAACGCTCTATCCAATTGAGCTATGGGCACATCAAGAGTTACAAAAGAATTATATAACAAGTTGTTCCATTAATCAATAGTAATTTTAGTTTTTTTTCAGTTTTTAAGATATTTTTTTAAATACAAAAGTTAAATCTTCACAATTTAAATTAAAAGTTGTTCCATGATCATATATTTTATCATTATTGTTTCTATACATTAAAACATTAAAGTTAATAATTACCTTTCCAATTTCAATGGCTATCAAAAAATCATTAAAGCCCTTTAATTCAAATAAATCAAAACTGTTATATCTAAAATATACCTTAGAATGGTAATATTTTCTATCCCCATATATAATTAATAAATAACTATTTTTTCTACACAACTTTTCCTTTAGTAAATCAAAACTCCAAAATATAGAATCATCAACCATTTTGCCATAATAATTAGTAACTTTCAAAATTACTTTTTTATTTAAATAATCCACATATAATTGACCATATCTATTTGGTTTTAAAAATGTTCTATTTAATGTTGTAAATGATGAGTAAAAAACCATAGTATCATTATCTTTTTTGCTATAATATCCATACTTTCCTAATATATCTTTAATTACAAATAAATAGCTATCAGGAGTAGCTCCTATCAATGATATATTCATAAACTTTTTAGATATTTTTGTTTTAATTTCAATACCACAATAATCGGGTATTTCAAAATTATTTGTTGGTATTTTTAATAACTTTTCGAATGTATAACCTGCAGCTCCATATCCATTACCTTTAGATTCAACCCACCCCAATTTTATAATATTTTTTACATTATCAATAACTCTTTCTTGATTATTCATCATTTATTATATATTCTCCTTCTAATAATATATTATCCATTATGATGAAAAAAACTTTTAACAATAAAAAAAGCTGATAACAATCAGCTAAATTTTACATTGGTGGCTCCAGCGGGAATTGAACCAGCGACACAAGGATTTTCAGTCCTCTGCTCTACCGACTGAGCTATGAAGCCAAAAAAAATGGCGGTCCGTACGAGATTCGAACTCGTGATCTTCTGCGTGACAGGCAGACGTCATAGGCCTCTAGACTAACGGACCAAATGGTTGCGGGAGCAGGATTCGAACCTACGACCTCTGGGTTATGAGCCCGGCGAGCTACCAGACTGCTCCATCCCGCGATAATTTATGGCGGAGGAAAAGGGATTCGAACCCCTGCATCGGTTACCCGACCTGTCGGTTTTCAAGACCGATCCCTTCAACCGGACTTGGGTATTCCTCCAAATTTCATCGACAAGAAGATTATAACATAACAAAAACACGAAAGTCAATAACAAATTATGAAATAAAAAGCAACGAAATGTAGTGTTACAATTGATGTGAAACATTTCTATATAAAAAAAGTAATTCAAGTCGTATAATTGAGTTAACCAAATAC
>CALWAM010000049.1 GCA_944373135.1 uncultured Bacilli bacterium
TTCAGTATAAGCTTTATAATAATCAATATATCCGTCAGTTATCGTTGCATTTTTATATAATGTTTGATAACTACCTGCTGAATAATTATAGTAAACCTTATTAGTTAAAAAATTACCATTAGGAAATATAACTACATTATTTTCCTTAATATCAAATATATCATGTCCAAGCGCGTATGGATTCTCAAATCCCATCATATTACCAATAGTTGGTAATACATCATACATGCCCATAACATCAGTAACTTCAACGTTAATTTTGTTTAAAACTTTTTTATCTTTAGACCAAATTATTAAAGGTACTTTTCTATTTAATTCTTGAGCGAAGTAATCAAAATCAACATATCCATCATCGCCTTCTTCTTTTAAAACACCAGTATTTGGATCATAGTTAAAATAAAATTCATATTCGCTACTAGATATTTTGGCATCATGATCACCATAGAAAACAAAAATAGTATCATCGAAATATTCACTTTGCTTTATATATTCTATAAATTCTCCTAAACAACGATCAGCATAATGAGCACTTTTTATATAATTACCAAGTTTTTCACCTCTTGTAGAATTACCTATTTTTACACCTTCTAAGTATGGATCAATCACCTCTTCCATTAATCCAGTTTCTTCATTTAATCTTGTTGTCTTATAAGATAAATCAAATTCATCATATTTTTCTATATCATCAAATGGAGAATGATTAGACAACGTAATTAAAGTTCCCATATAATTATCATAACTGCGCTCAATATCTTCCATTTTTGACATGGCTTGAATAAAAAATTGATGATCACTTAAACCTAATCCTACCCATTCAGGATCATTTTCTTTCTCTTCATTAGTCTTAGGTAAAGGATAATCAGTAAAATCAGATTGCGAATAAAAGTAGTCATACCCAAAGCTTTTATGAAAATTACTTCTATTCCACATATCGGCTTTATTAGCATGCATACTGAATACATAGTAACCCTTTTCTTTTAATAATTTTTGAATAGTTACATAATCTCTATCATAATAATTTACAGCAACGTTACCAGATAAAGAAGGCATTAAAGAAGAAGATAAAGTAAACTCAGCATCAGAAGAAGTTCCAACACTTATTTGAGAATAAAAATTAGAAAAATACATACCCTCTTCACTCAATTTATTTAAGTTTGGTGTTACTTCTTGTCCATTAAATACCATATCCATTAATACAGATTGCATACTTTCCATATGAACAAAAATAACATTTTTCCCTTCAAATATATCAGTATATTTGTTATCATTATGGACATTTTCACTTTCTTTTTCAAAGAATTCTCTGAATTTTCTTGCCGCTTCATCATACCCAAATAACGAATTAATTTTAGGCGATAAACTTTGTATTAAATCATTACCTTGATACACAATTATTCCAAATCTTTCGACGATATATTCTCGATTCCATTGTTTAGCTAATCTACTATAATCTGTACTAGTTAAAGACACCATACTACAAGCTAAGAAAATAACTCCAGCAAGAATAGTACTAACACACATTTTTTTACTTTTTTCTACTTTACTTACTAAATTATAATAATTAGTGTTTTTTAACTTATGATGTATATAAAAGAACAATATAGGAAATATCAAATATATAAAATCTATTACTCTTATTTTCTCATATAATGAATCAGTAACATCACTAACTTGTCCTAAGGTTGCAATCAAACTAAATGATGTAAATGATAAATAAAAGGTATAATAAACCGAATTAATTATACACATTAATGTAAAAATAATTAACCATATAAAATAATATTTAAATTGATTTTGAGGTTTCACCAAATAACCAAAAGCCCCAATAATCAGTATTATTCCCATATCTATTAATAAAGGCTTAATATCATAAGTATTACCTATTGTAAAATTTCTAATTAAAACGGTACTAATAATTGAAAATATTAAATAACTTAAAAATAATCTATTAGTAGATAAGTAATTAATTAATTTTTTCCTACTATATTTAAATATATTACTAATCTTATTCATATCCATTTCCCTTCATTTTTTAATTATACCACTAATTCAATAATAATTACAAATATCCCTTGAATTTTAATTTTAAATTTGATATTATTAATACATGCAGGTGTAGTACAATGGCTAGTATGCAACCTTGCCAAGGTTGAGATGGGAGTTCGATCCTCCTCACTTGCTCCATTTGAATACAACTTACGGACTATAAAAGTCGTAAGTTTTTATTTTTATATAAAACCTTATGTTTTTTTCGAAAAAGATAATTTTATTTTTACAATGGGAAATTGCTTTTTTTATGACTTATTATTAAATAATGAAAATTTATATTATTTATATTTTTAATATCGAAAGCATATTGGTAATTTAATGAAAAAAATGTGAACATTATTTAGTTCACATTTTTTTATTATTTCATATATTTACATAAATTTATATTTTTATTTTCTAATTGAATAACACTTCTACCTTTGATCACTAATTGTAGCATCACTATTACTAGAAGATAATGCTGTAAGCGGATTATATGGAGCACCAGTTTTGGTGCCTGCTAGTAAAGCAATATCTACTGCATTTTCTGGAATTCCCCAGGAATTCCCAGAAAACAAAAACACCGCTTGGTCTACTACATAACCACGTGTATTATAAACAACATTATCCATTATTGTACCTGTAGAATTCGGATTTAAATATGCCGGTTGTCGTAAAGTATGAAAAATATTGTTTCTTACTAATAAATTGGCTGTATTTCCTTGAGTAACAAAACCTCTATTAACTACCCAAGTTGAAGAATCACCAGGTTGCGGAAGACCATAAATCTGACAATTTAATATTTGATCACCATCTGAAGCAACTTAGATAAATTCAACAGGATATGCCTGATCACTAGTCATAGTTAAACCATCTAAAGTAATATTATCAGCATTTAATAAAAACGGAACAGCTGAATTTTGAAGCAATATTGTAGAACCTGCTTGTCCTTTTATTGTTATTCCCGGTATATTAACTGCAATTTGTTGACTTATAGGGTAAGTTCCAGGTAAAACATTTATAATACCATTAGGTCGTGAAACTGTCAAAGCTTACTCAATTGTTTGAAATGGCCGATCTTGACTACCATCTCCACCTGGTGCAGCATCTGCTTGAACATATAAATTATATGGATTAGTTTCTATACCTACGGCCGGTCCAGTTGCACCTGTTGCACCCGTAGGCCCAGTTGGTCCTGTAACACCTGTATCACCAATCGGTCCTGTTGGCCCGGTAGGCCCAATAAGTCCTGCTGGACCCGTTCACACTATTAAGAGTGAACGTAATATATATTTTTATTGCCATTTTTTAGTATAATGGCTTGATTTTATAGAATATATTTACATTTTGTTCTTCGTCGATAACAATTTTATCAATAAGCGAAGATAACAACTTTTTACTTGGTTTTTTAAGTGACAAGTACTCCTCAATAATAGATGTGTACTTTGCACTCTCTAAACTTGCCACCTTATTTTTTAATGAATAAAGTTTTGTTTCAATTTCGTTGGCTTTCTTTTTAAGATTTAATATTGTAAATGGTAAAGACTACCTACTGAAATTGTTTGAAATACTTTGTCGCTTTCTAAATTGCCGATAAAACTTAAAGCATAGTTGCTTGCTTCGGCTAGTCGTTCTTGGGTAAAGCTTTTGTCTTTTCGTAGTTTTTTCAAGTTTTGACCTATGATATAGTAGATATAATTTTCGCCGTTTTTATCGTCTTTCATAGCCTCACCACCTCTATATAAATTATCTCAAAAATAAAGTTTTCTCTTTATCTATCGTTTGTAGATAAAATCTGATATAATAGAGAGGAAAGAAAGGAGTTTGATTTATGGCTTTAATCAAAGAAAGTGAGGTGAAAAATGAAAAAGAAAGTTAGTTTAATATTACTATGTGGGTTTATGATTTTAGGTTTATGTGGCTGTGGTAATGAAAAGAAAAATGTTGAAGAAAAAATAATGACCTATAAATGTGAATATCAAAATGACGATACTTTAGAAAGTATGGAATTTATCTACAATGACGATAGTAAGGAATACACTAAAATCAAATCATATTATCAAGTTAATAATCTTCCAAATGAGGGTTCTCCTGGCTATGCTAAAGAAATAAAAGGCTATGAAGAAATAGTGTCAAAATTACAAAAAAACACCACTCTAAATATTACTTGGAAAATTGAAAATAATACACTTTATGAAAGCACCGAAATTAAATTAAATAAAGTTGATAATAATTTTTTGACTTATATAGAACAAGTAGAAGATAAATACGATATAACCGAAAGTGTCGAAAATATTTTTTATCTATTGAAAAATGAAGTATACTCAAATGGTAAAATTGATAACGAAAAAATAACTAATTTTATAACTGAAAATAATTGCAAAGTTACGGAGTAATGAAAAGGAGTTTGTATGAAAAAAGAAGTTAAAGAAATAAAAGAAAATAAAAAGAAAAATAAGTTGCCACTTATCATTGGAGTAACAATTTTAATAATTGTTATAGGAGTAATTGGCTTTATAATTTTAAATCAAAATAATAATAGTATCAAAGGACAATTTGATAAATTATTAAGTTCAAATAAGTTAGAGTTTATATTTTTTGAAAGAAAAGGAAACTTTGAAAGTGACGAGTTTAAAGAACTATTAGACACGGACTTAAAAGAACAAGGTGTAACATATACTACTATTGATGTAACAAATGCTTCTTATGAAGATTTAGAATATTTTAAAGAAAAATTAAATCGTTCAAGTGAAAATTTTGATATTTATATTGCCGTCGTTAATGGTAGTGAAAATTTAGCAATGATTAGTTATGAAAGTTATGACAATACAAAATTTATACTTGCTAATAAAAACTTATTAAAAGATAGCACACTTATATTAAATGAGCATTATTATAAACTTGGAAAAGAAGCTTTAGAAAAAGGTATTTTAGGCGAAGCAAAAAGAAATCTTGAAAAATGTAAAGGCTATTTAGATACTGACGAAATTTTAAATTATAAAAGATTTTATTTAGTTGACAATGACTTTGAATATGATTATAATGAGGTTCGCTTATCTTTTAGTTATTTTGGTGGTTATACTGACGATAGCATAACTGTTTCTTATCAAGACTGTAGGACATTATCAAGTTGTTTTGATGGCAGGATACAACAATGGGATGCTATAATGCTAACTGATAATCAAATAAAATTAAGAGAATTAAATAGTAGTAAAGATACTCCATTTAATGGTTATCTAAATATTGAAATATTATCTCAAAGTCAAATAAAGTTAGGCTTAAATGGAAGAACCTATACACTAACAAAAAAGAATTAGAGGAGCAAGATTTATGAAGAACAAAAATATATTATGGTTAATTTTAATGATTATTTTATATATTATTGTTATGTTTGTAACGAATTATATTTTAAATATTTCCCCACTTTTATTATCAATATTTTCGCTAATTATAATATCAATTATTAGCTTATATCTATATAAGAAAAAGTCTAAAGATAAAACAATAAAAAGTAAATTATTCTTTTCTATACCAAGTTTAATTTGTTGCATAGTAATTGTTATTTTATTGTTTAGTGCTGGTAGTCAATTAAATTATGTTGAAGAACAAGTCTATGATAGAATTACATCAATGGTTAATGAAGATGGCTTTTTTAATCCTAAAGAGGCAAGACTATTAGATGTTATAGTAAAATATAAATATAGTGATACTGATAGAAAATATGTTGATACAATAGATACTTATTATGTAAAGATTTTAGGAACTAATAAAGTTGGTGGAACTATAAATAAGTGTTATCGTATTTATTATAGTGATTATAAAAATGCTTGGGATAATTGGAGTGAAGATTGTGAAAGTATCTACAAAAGTGGTATGGGTTACGAGTAATTATCTTCTAATAACATAAAAAACATAAATAAAGCAATACAAAAATATTGGAATAATTTAGGTTTGTAAATCTATATAGGACGGGGCGACCGATTTTTGAAAAGTCAAACCCATATTTACTTAACCCCACCCGTATTGTTCGGCTATGCAAGATAAGAGTTTGTGCAACGCACAAACTTTTTATATTGTCAATAGGTTTCAAGCTGGAATATATGGACTTGGTGCAACTTTAAGCACTACCATAGCAATTACACTATACTTTCAATAACACTTGTTAAATGCTTTATATTGCCTTTATATAGGGTATTTTTTTATGGCTCGATCCGAGGGATTCTAATCTATAAAGTAATACAAGTATCTTTTGTATATTTTTGGTTGTTATTGTTTCCTCTTAAGTAAGAATAAGTGATTATTGCTACCCTATAAGACACGGGAGGTTTGTATCAATGAATTATTACACTACAAAGGAAATAAGCGAGATTTTAGGTCTTTTAATTAAGACTATTCAAAAGTTAATTAGAACAAGACAACTGAAAGCATTTAAGGTTGGTGGTTGTTTCATAGTCGAAGAAAGCACACTAAAAGACTATATCAATGCAAGACAAGTTTAGACTTAACAAAGACTACTTGCAATTTTTATAATTGTATCAATGAAAGGAAAAAAATATTTTAATGGGTGGCAAGA
>CALWAM010000050.1 GCA_944373135.1 uncultured Bacilli bacterium
CCTATTAAATTTTCTTTAGCTTCATCACTATAAAAATACAATTTACCATCTAAATAACTATAATATTTCTTAATTTCACTATTCTTACCCTCTAATAAATCAATAGTTTTCTTCTCGTTATTATCTAAAGTAATCGTTACAATCTCATTATTAACTTCTAATTTATATGCATACTCTTCACTAAGTTCCTTATTATTATATTTTTTAATTCTACGATAATTATTATTATTTAACTTTATACCATCCATATTATAATAAGTATTACCATATCCCCTTAAATATAATTTACCATCCTCAACTACTGCTACAAAATCATCATATAATTCGATAAAACTAAACCCACCTAAATAATCTTCACCATTATAATCAACTACTTTATAAGTATCATTATTTTTTACAACTAAATAAGTATCATTAAAACCTACTATTTGGCCACTTATTCCTTTAGTCATTTCTCTACCTGTTAAATCAAGTAAATAATATACATTATTTTTACCTGCTATCAAATAATCATTTTCCAAATTTTCATTATACGTTAAATAATCATAACCACTAATTACTTCTTGAATAGTATTATTTTCAATTTTTAAACCTACATAAATATCATTTTTCTTAACAATAACAAAATTATCATTAACTTTCTTTAACCCCGTATATTTATCTATTTCTTCTTTTTTAGCTAAATCATACAATACAATTTCTGGTTTATCTTTACTACTATCATAGATAAAAATTAAATCTTGATAATTAGTACTTCTTTCCAAATATAATTCATCATCTACATAAATTACACTGGTATTAAACTCATCTTCATTATTTTCATAAAAAGCAACATAACACAACTCTTCATCCTTATTATGACATTCATAAGTTCCAATTTCTTTTTCTTCCTTATCAAAAATAGTAAGAATTCCATTTTTATAAGTATAATTACTTTCTACTAAAACAACATCTTCTGGTTTTTCTTCTTCATTATTCTCTTCTTCTTTCTTATTAAGAACAAAGTATAATACTATTCCTAATATCAAAAGAACAAATACAATAATACCTCCAATAATCATTATTTTTTTCTTTTTATCCATTTTTTGATTTTCAGTTTTTACTTCTTCTTGAATAGTCGGTACTTCATCCAATACTTCATCGTTATTAGTACTATCCATATTATCAAGAATTAAATCCTCTACATTATCATCTTTTTCTTCTAACATTTCTAACTCATTTAAAGCTTTAGTTTTTTCTAACTCTTTATCTTCCACACTAACACCTCTTTACTATACCAATTTTATCATAAAATAATAATTCATAGCAACTATTATTAAATTATTTGACAACTAAAAAAAGCAACTTACATTAATAATAATTATATGATTTACATACGATATATTGACAAGTACTAATAACCATGGTATTATTGTCATATAAGAACTCTGTTCAATCTGAAGCTTTACGTTTTACGTGAAAGATTATGTAGGAAGAATGGAGTTCTTTTACTTTGTCTTTTTTGTTAACGATGAATCAAATACACTATTTTTAGCTTTAAAACACCAATGACGATAAGGATCGTTCCAGTTTTTTAAATAAATACCATTATTACTAGTGGATACTCCGATATTAAAATTAGGATGTATCATTTTTATATTTTTTAAAATATTCCTGTATAATTTTTCCTTTGCAATAGTTCTCTTACCACGTTTATTTTTATTTGGTAATTTCTCTTTATCCATATTATTAAGTTTAAAATTCATCGCTCCCAAAATCACATCCATGCACTGCAAGATAACATGATTTTTAGAATCTATTTCTGCAATATCTTCATTATATATATGAATATTATATTTATCAAAAAATTCATTAAGAGCATAAATATATCCTTTGAATTCTTTATTTTTTCTTTTTGTATCTGGTAATTTATCAAAATATAATTTCAAAATTATCTTATTTTTATTTTTATAATTGCAAAATTTTATACCAAAAGCATGTTTAATAAATTGATAATATAAAAGAAAGTATTCTTTTTCTTCTTGTTCTCTAGTTAAATTTTTAGGTACCAATGCATTTTGTCTAAACATTATTCTAATTTTTATTTTGTTATTTTTTACATATTCAAAAAAATAGTCTATTATTAAAATATATTTTTCTAAATACTGTTCTGTTACTTTAGTCCATTTAATTTCTTGATATAAACCTAATTCTTGTTTCTTTACGTTAAGCGCATTATTTATTTTCTCAAGCTCTTGATAATTAATTAAAGCTCCGCCATAAAAATTACTAAAGTACCTTCCTTTACGAAATGATTCATCTGCATATATTAAATATTGTCTTTTCACTTTATCACCATAAAAATTATTTTATCATAGAATCTATAAAAGACAATAAAAAATAATATTTTTATTTAACAAGCATATTTATCATCAATAATCATATAAGCGTCATCTCTATCCTTAGTAATTTCTCTAATTCCGTAAATAAATACTTCTATTTTTTTACTAGTAAAATAATTTATTAAATCATCAGTTACAACTTCATTTAAAAGACATATAAAATCATATTCATTATAATTAAGTTCACTATTTAATACATAATTAAGAATACCTATTTTATAAGTTCTATCTAATTTACTTATTCTTTTAATAATACCTTTATTAAAACTCATAACATATATCTTTTTATTACTATATTTATTTAATAAATCGTTTAACTTATTGATATCTACTTCAAAATCTTTAATTTCTATTAATATTATTTTATCAGTTTCTAAATTAAGAACACTCTCTAATTTAACTATTCCTTTATTTATTAATTCTTCACTGGTACTATGTTTAATTAATAAACCATTTTCAAAAAAATCATGAACTACCACAAATTCATGATCTCTACTTTCTCTGATATCTAATTCAAATCCATAATATTTATCATTATTTATAGCTTCTTTAAAGGCTTCTAAAGTATTTTCTTTAATACTATTATTCACAACTCCCCTATGAGCAATATACATATCATCACCTATTAAATAATATGTATTAAAATTTCATTCATCACATAAATCTTTTTCGGATTAATAAATAAATATCCATCTTTATATATTAAGTCTTTATTCTTTAAAGCTTCATCTATCTTAAAAACTTCTTGTAAATTAACTTGATATTTATTATAAAACTCTTGTAAGTTAATACCATTTAATTTTCTAAAACCAAGCATTAATTCATTACTCATTACATCTTCTTTACTTAATATTTCTTCGGTTTCATTAAATTCCCCTTTTAGATATTTACTTAAATTGCGTGTATTAGTATATCTTATATTCCCAATATAACCACTAGCTCCTAATCCAAAACCATAATATTCTTCATTATTCCAATATCCTAAATTATGTTTAGATTCATAACCGTCTTTACAAAAATTACTTACTTCATAATGTTTAAATCCTTTACTTGTTAATTTTTTTACAATAATTTCATAAAAACGAGCATCTAAATCTTCATCTATTGGGATAATCTTACTAATTTTAGTATGATCTTCCACAATTAAAGAATAAGTACTAATATGTTCAACATCTAACTTTAATATTTTATCAAGATCACTTTTTAAAACCCTTTCTGTCTCTTTAGGTATTCCATATATTAAATCAACGTTAATATTTTTAAAACCTAATTTTCGACATAAGTTAATAATCTCTTTAGTTTTTTTAAAATCAGCTTCTCTTTCCATAAATTCTAATTTCTTTTTATCAAAAGATTCTATCCCTATACTCAATCTATTAACCCTATTTTCTTTTAAAATTAATAACATTTCTTCATTAATATCATTTATATTACATTCAAAAGTAAACTCAACATCATTACTTAAATTTAATATTTTAATAATTTCCATTAAATATTTTAAATTTTTAATATCTAAAGCACTAGGAGTACCACCTCCTATATATAAAGTTTTAATAACTTCACCCTGGTATTTATCTACTATTTCTAAAGCTAATTTATTTAAATATTGTGTTACCCATGATCCATAATACAAAACTTTACAAAAGTCACAATAAGAACAAATACTTTTGCAAAATGGAATATGGATATAAACTCTCTCCATAGTAATCACCTTACCCAATTTAATTATAATCAATAATTTACTTAATTGTAAATAAAAAGTACTGATTAGATTCCTAAATCAATACTTTTTGCATATACTCCATGAATATTACAAATTGTATATAATATTCCTCCCCCATGATAATCCAATTCCACTTCTGGCTTATCAGTTGGATTAAGTTTAATAGTCATAAAGCCATCACAAAATTGATAAACTATTGCCGTTATATAATGTTCATCACTCATTCCATGATTTACTTTAACTATTATTTTATTATCTTTAATCTCATATTCAGGTGTATGTTTTTCATTAATTTCTTTATGAACATCCATCATTTCTTTATCTAATAATTCTACTGATGGATAGATAATACCTTCTTCATTTTTATAAAACTTTAACATAATTTTCCTCATTTCTTTATCATAGTTTATTTTCTTTTTTTATATTGCAATAACAATTGATACGCGCTTTCAAAAGTTTCAGGCAATTCTTCTTTAAGATTAGCTTCAACTAACTTATTAGCTAATAATTTTCTTCTTTTTAAGTATTTGCCTAAATCAATGATGGTATGCCCTTCACTATTAAGTCCCGAAAAATCTATTCCTTCTACTAAATTAACACTAGGTAATTGCAAAAAAGGATTATCAAGAAATATATCTGTAACAATTCTTTTATCAATACTATAAAATAAAGGAAAACAAATTACTTTTTCACTACTACCTTCACCAATTTGATAAATTACAACTGCATCATTAACATCTCTAGGATTTACAAGCATAGTATTATGTACACCACCAACTTTATAAACAACTTTACTTTCTTTGAAATTTACTCCTCGTAAAACATCACTTGCACAAGTAAATTGCATACTATCATTTGGTAAATTAAGAACATCTTTTCTTATTAAATCTCCATCAACATATAATAATTTATCATAACTAAAACTTTGAGTTTCAGAAATATATTGAAAACCTTTATCATTAAATCTACTAGTACAAATACTTCCTTGACAAATTAGATATTCATTTTCTTCATCACTTACAAATGAATTGATTACCTTACTCTTTCTAACACATAAATCATTAAAAAAACCAAAAGAATAAGAAGTAACAACCCTTTGTTCTATTTTATCATTTGCTTGTTCGTGAATTTCTAATCTATTGCGAAACGATGCTATGTTTGGTAATATCCTAAGTTCAAATGATTTTTTTATATCACTATATATTAACCAATCTTCCCAGTTAATTTTTTTAACTTTAGGAACTATTCCTTCATCAGCATTTTTTTTTAATAATTCCAATAACTTACTTGTTTCACAATTTACATCATATTTTTCTAAACAATCAATAAATTTTTTTAATTTTTCTTCCACTTTTAAATCCCTCTATTTTTCTACCTTCAAGACTGCTAAAAAAGCTTCTTGTGGTATTTCTACACTTCCAACCATTTTCATTCTCTTTTTACCTTCTTTTTGCTTCTCAAGTAATTTCCTTTTTCGCGAAACATCTCCACCATAACACTTAGCCAAAACGTTTTTCCGCATCGCACTAATGTTTTCTCTAGCAATAACTTTACTTCCTATACTAGCTTGAATTGGTACTTGAAACATCTGTCTAGGAATAATTTCTTTTAAATTTTCAACAACATTTTTACCACGATTATAAGCCAAATCTTTATGGACAATAATTGATAAAGCATCAACAACTTCCCCATTTATTAATATATCCATTTTAACTAAATCACTAGGTTTATAGCCGATAATTTCATAATCAAAAGAAGCATATCCTTTTGTTGAACTTTTTAATTTATCAAAAAAATCATAAACAATCTCAGCAAGCGGTATATCATAATGAATATTAACCCTTGTTTGATTAATATATTCCATACCTATATAAGTTCCTCGCTTGTCTTGACATAATTCCATAATCGCTCCAATATATTCACTTGGAACAAATATATTAGTTCTAATATAAGGTTCTTTTATTTCTTTAATCCTAACTCTTTCGGGCATTTTATTAGGTGAATCAATCATTAAAACTTCACCATTAGTTAAAGTTACTTCATATATTACACTAGGACTAGTAGCAATAATATCAACATCGAATTCTCTTTCTATTCTACTCATTATAATTTCCATATGAAGTAAACCTAAAAATCCACATCGAAAACCAAAACCTAATGCATCGGAAGTTTCCGGTTCAAAGACTAACGAAGCATCATTTA
>CALWAM010000051.1 GCA_944373135.1 uncultured Bacilli bacterium
ATCAATAACTTTAACATCTTGATCAGTTAAATCATAACTAAATTTAATAGCATCCAATCTCTTATATAAATCGTTATTAATCTTTTCTAATTTATTAGCTTTTACTAAAACTGTTCTTAAATAATCTTCAAATATTCTTCTTGAAGTTCTTTCTTTATCAAACTCTTGATATAAAGAATCAAAATAATCTAATAATGTTTTAAGTTCTAAAACACTATCTTCAATATTTAATACTTTTAATCTAGCAAAAATATCTTGAATCTTCTTATCAGTCTCTTTGCAATTATATTCAACATTTAAATAATCTAAGTTATAACCTTCTTTAACCATTTTTTGACTAATAACATAAACATCTTTCATTTTACTAGGTATTATCTTTTTACCCATCATAATAATTGAAGGTGCTTCATCTATAACTAAAGCTAAATTACCTACTAAATCATCTATTGCTTTAACAATCTTTGGAACTTCCGTATAAGAATTATTATCCATTGCTATTTCAAAAGCCGCAAATAACTTATCAACATTTTCAAATTGTAATTCCAAAGTATTTTTAATATCTACATAATCATCTTTACCATTATTATACTTTTTAATAACTTCTCTATATCTACTTTTTAATTTCGTAATTATATCTCTATTCTTTTCTTCTGATAAAGTAATATTTCTAATTTCATTTAACAATCTATCTGCTTTACTTTTAACTTCATATATTTCTAATTCCACGCTAGCCATTTTATCATTTAATTCTTTATATTTTTTACTTTGAAATAAATCTTCAATTTTAATTAAATCATCATTAATTTTAGGCAATTCTTCTTCTTTAATAATTTTAAATCTTTTTTTCCAATCATCATACATTTTAATTAATTCTTCATTATTAATTAAAGATTCAACTTTATTTAATTCACTCAATATATTAGCATTAATAATTAAGTTTTTATCTCTTTCCAAATTATTAATACTTTCTTTATATTTTTTTTTATCATTTCTATTAATTAAATTTAATACTAATATTATATTAATAACCGAGATAATATAATAAGTAACACCAATTAAAATAAATGTTGTACTACTCATAAATTCACTCCTACTCTATAAAATAATAATAACATATTTTTTACAATTCCTCTACTGTAAAAAATATTATTTAAAAACAATTGACTATTATGTAAAATAGTGTATAATTAAATATGCATGAAATGGCAGTATTTTAAAGAAAAAAGATGTGTTTATTCCGCAAGGTTTATTAGTAGTTAAGACTGCCTTAATGAACATAAGAATGATAAACTCCCCTTTTATTCTTTAAAATCCCTAATATGCAAATATTAGAAAGGAGAGTATTATGGCTCGTTATACTGGACCAGTATATAAAAAATCTCGTCGTTTAGGTTTTTCAATTCTTGAAAATGGTAAAGAACTAGCTCGTCGTCCATATGCCCCAGGTATCCATGGAGCTGACCGTCGTCGTAAAGTTAGTGAATATGGTACTCAATTAGCTGAAAAACAAAAAGTAAGATTAATGTATGGTCTAAATGAAAAACAATTTGAAAGATGCTTTGATAAAGCATCAAAAATGAAAGGAATTACTGGTGAAAACCTACTTAGAATTTTAGAAAGTCGTCTTGATAATATTGTTTATCGTATGGGACTTGCTAAAACTAGACGTGCTGCTAGACAAGTAGTTAATCATGGTCATATCATGGTTAATAACAAAAAAGTAGATATTCCTTCATATCAAGTTAAACCAGGAGACATTATCAGTGTTAAAGAACAATCACTTGATCATAAAGCAATTAAAGAAGCTTTAGAAGCAACTTTAAATCGTCCGGCATATGTAACATTTGATGATAAAAAAATGAATGGTACTTATGTTAGATATCCAGATCGTAGTGAACTAAATGCTGATGTCAACGAATCATTAATTGTTGAATATTACAACAGATAAAAATAGCGCTTTAAACGCTATTTTTTTTCATTCATTAAATAAATTACACTACAATTAGTTAAATCAATTTTATCAATAATGGCATTAACATCTTTATAATTAATATTTTTATATAAAGAATAAATATCATTTAAAAATTTATTATAACTAACTATTTGACTTTGAACCATTGAATTAACGTATTCTACGTCATCAAATCCCCAAATAATATTACCCCAAAGCATTTTAAGAATTGCTTTAATTCGGCTTTCTTCGACACTTAAATCCTGCATTTTATCCTTTATCAATTTTACTACTTCTTTAGGATATTTACTACTTCCCTTAATACTAAGTAAAATAACATCGTTTACAATATTAATATTATAATTAAGTCCAATTATTAACTCTCTTTCTAATAATTCTTCTTTAAATAATGACGTCGCTCCAAAATTACATCCCAATATAATACTAAAATAAATATTAAGTTCTTCGTTTTTATATTCTTTAAATAAATTTCTATCAATTTTATAACTAACATTAAATTTAGGAATTTCTACGCACTTACCATAAACTTCTTTTTCTTCTAGAACAACTTTGCAATCTTCTTTTACAGATTTTCTAACAATTTTTTTCTCCTTTATATTCCACTTATTCATTTCTTCATTAATTAAAGCCATAACTTGATAAGGATTAAAATTTCCTGTTACTACCATAAACATATTATTTGGTTGATAAAAAGTATTAAATGCTTTAATAATATCATCTTTTTTTATTTTTTTAACATCATTAACAGTCCCAGCAATTTCATATTTTCTTTTATTATTTTTAAATATTGCTTTATTAGATTCAAAATAAAACTTAGAATTATTATTATCCTCCCCCATTTTTACTTCTTCTAAAATTATTCCTCTTTCTTTTTCTAATAATTCATCTGTTAAATAAAAACCAGTAACATAATCAATTAATAATTTAAGATTTTCCTCCAAATCACTATTGCCAAAGACTTCATAACAAGTAAAATCAAAAGTGGTAAAAGCATTAGGATTACTCCCTAATTTAGCAAACTTATCAAAAGCATTAGTCCCATCTTCCATATTAAACTTTATATGTTCTAAAAAATGCGCAACACCATTTGGAATAACTGTCCATTTTTTTTCATTACCAACTTTAAACTCAGTATCAACTGACCCAAATTTAACATTTAAAGTAGCATAAAAATTATTACCTTTATTATTTACCCAAAGATAAACTGGCATTCCATTATCACAAACATCATAAAAGAATTCTTCATCAGCTTTATTAAAATTAATTATCTCCATTATTATCACCACTCTTTAATAAATAAATAGTTTTTAAATGAAATTTCTTACTAATATTTTTTACATCATCCCTAGTAACATTTCTAATCTTAGAATATCTATCTCTTAACAAATCTTCATTTAATAATTGATGCATTAAATAATTATTAAGCAACTGAACAATACTATCTTCCCCCATTTTATTACTCGATAATAAGCTACTTTTAGCATTATCAAGTTCTTCATCAGTAAAATTACCATTTTTCATCTCTTTAAAGACATTTTTAATTAAAGAAACAGCTTTTTTATAATTACTTTGTTCAATCCCACAATGAACAAAAAACATTCCATCAGTTCTTGTACTTCTTAAAGAAACAGAATAACATAAAGAATTCTTTTCTCTTAAAGCTTGATCTAACTTACTACTTAGTCCTACTCCTCCTACTAAAGAATTAAAAACTCTAAAAGCATACACATCATCAATATTATCTATTACTCCAACAACTGCCAAATTAGCTTGAGTAAATTCACCATTTACTTCATAAGTATTTATTTTATTAGTAATCTCATTAGTTATAAATAAATTAAAATTATCATCTTTAATAGTATCAAGAGTTAAATACTTATCTATAATATTAACAACTTTATCCATATCTAAATTACCAATAATATATACATCACATACACATTCTTTAATAAATTTTTGATAATATTCATAAACCATATGAGGTGTAATATCATTTAAGTCTTCAATACTTCCAATCCTTGATTCTACAACCGGTTTATCATGAAAGCTTTTTTTAATAGCTTCTTTAACACATTGATATACTGGATCTTCAGCCTTATATAAAACTTCAGCCTTCAATCTATTCATTATAATTTTAAAACTATTTATATCAGCTTCTTGATCTTTAAAATTAGGATTTAATAACATTAGAAAAGGCAATTTAATAACTTCTTCTAAATAATTTTCTTCATCACAAAAATTAGGTGCTAAAAAATCAACCATAAAATTATTTAAAATCATTTCTCCAATTCTTTCTCTATTACTATAAAAGCTAGCACCATATAATTCTTCTAACTTTAAAACTACATCTCTTCTTTTAGGATAATTTAAAGATGTAAAAGCTAAAAAATCTGTTAAAAAATTATCAACAGCTACATTTTTTTTATCAAATTTATGTCGTAATATAATTTCCATTCGACAACTATTAAACTTATCAGTTTTAATTGTATAAATATTATAAGGTTCCCTTTCGTATTTTTTATATTCCATAAAATCCTCCTACAATTATTATGAATAATTATTTTTTAACTATACTTTCATATTGAGAGATTAAAAAATCATCTGTCATTCCCGCTACATAGTCTAAAGCAATTTGCTCATAACTATTATTTTTTTTATAATTTAAACTAAAATTAGTTAAATATTTATTCCAAATTCTTCCTCTATTGTTTTTCAAATCATCTAAACTAGCTTCATAAACTGTCCATAAAACCTTCCGAAAATAATCTAATTCTTCTTTAGTATGTATAGCATGATAAATGTGCTCATAATTATATTTTTTTAATTCTTGTAAAATACTAAATGCTTCCTCACTAAATTCCAAATAGTTATGATTTAAAGAATTACTTATTAAATCATTTACTAAATAATCTATAATATTAGCATTACTAGTACCAATAAATTCTCTAATATTCTCGGGCAAATCACTATATGTAATTACCCCTAATCTTATAGCATCTTCAATATCACGGCCTAAATAAGCAATTATATCACTAACTCTTACAACACAACCTTCTAAAGTCATTGGAACTAATTCCTTATTTTTATCTTTAACTACATATGTTTCCTCATATTCATGCAAAAAATCATTTATACTCTTTTTTTTAGGTGCATACTCTTTACATTCTAATTCGCCATTATGACATAATATAGCATCCAAAACTTGAACTGTAACGTTAAGTCCATAACCATAATTAGCGACATTCATTACCGTTCGAACACTATGAACATTGTGATTAAAATATCTATTTAGATATTTTAAGCTAATTTCATTTACTATTCTTTCTCCTTCATGGCCAAAAGGAACATGGCCAAGATCATGTCCTAAACTAGCCGCTTCAATCAAATCTTCATTTAAACCTAATCTTCTTCCAATATAGCGTGCTACACGACTAACCATTTGTACATGATGAATTCTCTTCGTTACATGATCATTTTTAATTATTGAAAAAACTTGCGTTTTATCAATATACCTACTATAAGGTAACGAAAAAACAATTTTATCTACATCCCTAAAAAAAGGACTTCTATTATCACTATCAATTTTTTCTAACCTTATTGCTTCATTATCTAAACAAGCATAACTAGATTGATATATTTCTTGCATAAACAAACCTCCACAAAGCTATATTCCAATTTATTATACCATATTATCCTTTTTTTAAAGACGAAAAAACTCACTATATGTGAGTTAATTTACAACTGGTGTCTCGCATGCGACTCGAACGCATGACCCTTTGATTAAAAGTCAAATGCTCTACCTACTGAGCTAGCGAGACATAAATATTAAGTGGTTGCCTCGGAAGGACTCGAACCTTCGAAATGTCAGAGTCAAAGTCTGATGCCTTACCACTTGGCTACGAGGCAATATAAAGTGGTGGAGGGAACTGGATTTGAACCAATGAACCCGAAGGAACAGATTTACAGTCTGCCGCGTTTGACCACTTCGCTATCCCTCCATAAAAGTGGTGCCGACAGAGAGAGTCGAACTCCCAACCTACTGATTACAAGTCAGTTGCGCTGCCAGTTACGCTATGTCGGCACAAAATGGTGGGCGTTTACGGACTCGAACCGCAGACCCTCTGCTTGTAAGGCAGATGCTCTAACCAACTGAGCTAAACGCCCGAATTACTGACAGTTATAAATATACCATACAAATTTTTTAACGTCAATAGTTTTTAAGATTAAAAGTCTAACTTTTTGTAGTTATACAATAGATGTGAAACATTTCTATATATAAAAAAGGACTTAAGCCTTATAATTGAGTTATTAAACA
>CALWAM010000052.1 GCA_944373135.1 uncultured Bacilli bacterium
TAGCAATAATATCAACATCGAATTCTCTTTCTATTCTACTCATTATAATTTCCATATGAAGTAATCCTAAAAATCCACATCGAAAACCAAAACCTAATGCATCGGAAGTTTCCGGTTCAAAGACTAACGAAGCATCATTTAATTTTAATTTTTCTAAAGCTTCTCTTAGAGCTGGAAATTTATTAGGCAATACCGGAAATATTCCTGAATACACCATAGGTTTCATTGGTTGATAACCTGGTAACGCTTCTTTAGCACAATTATCTGCTAAAGTTATTGTATCTCCTACCGAAACATACTCTATATCTTTTATACTAGCACTTATCCAACCTACTTCTCCACTAACAAGTTTATCTTTCTTAACTTCTTTAGGAGTATGAACACCTAACTCCACCACTTCAAATTCTTTACCATTAGACATCATTTTTATTTTATCTTTTATTTTTATTTCTCCGTCAACTACTCTAACTAAAGCAATAACTCCCCGATAAGCGTCAAAATAACTATCAAATATTAAAGCTCGTGTTGAACTTTCATTATTAATAATAGGAGCTGGTATTCTTTCAATAACTGCTTCTATTAATTCTTTAACTCCGACTCCGGTTTTTCCACTACACAATAATATTTCTTCTTTTTTAAAACCTAACACATCACATAACTCTTTACTAACTTTTTCAATATCGGCATTAGGTAAATCAATTTTATTAATAACGGGAATAATAGTTAAATCATTATTTAACGCCAAATATAAGTTAGCTAACGTTTGAGCTTCAATTCCTTGAGCTGCATCTACAACTAAAATAGCTCCTTCACAAGCGGCTAAACTTCTACTAACTTCATAAGAAAAGTCAACATGACCTGGAGTATCAATTAGATGCAAAACATAGTCTTCGTCTTTATAATGATAATTTAACTGTACAGCAT
This sequence comes from uncultured Bacilli bacterium, assembly GCA_944373135.1. GTDB lineage: Bacteria > Bacillota_I > Bacilli_A > RF39 > UBA660 > CALWAM01. The sequence continues at coordinate 925 of CALWAM010000052.1, forward strand.
TTAACTTAATAGTAATACCTCTTTCTCTTTCTAAATCCATACTATCAAGTAACTGATCTTTCATTTCTCTTTTACTTACTCCTCCAGTTATTTCCAATATTCTATCAGCTAAAGTACTTTTCCCATGATCAATATGAGCTATAATTGAAAAATTACGAATATTTTGTTGTTTCACTAATATCACCTATCCCATTATATCTAAATATTAATAAACAATCTAGATAATTCAAGATTAATAATCGAAGTGTTTATATTATAACTAAAAATCAATAAAAAAGCGATAAAATTTTTTCAATCGATATTTATTATTAGACCATTAATAATTTTGTTTATTGTGATTATCTATAAAAATTCACATTATTTTATTTACTACAATTGCTACACAACTTTATTTACAGTTATTACATTAATAATTTTTTCAAGGCAATTCATTATATCATCAAAATCAATTCTTTTAGCATAATCATATTTTCTTTGATAATTCCTCCATCTTGATCTTAACAATTGGCTATCTCTAAGTAAATTGATTATTGCCTGTGTATCGCCAACATAACCTCTTTTCAAAAAAGTCTTAGCAATAGCTTTTCTAAAATTATCAATATTTATTTTGTAAAATCCTTTATATAAATTAAATATACATCATAAAAATCTCTCATTCTCCCATTTAATTCTGCTCTACTCAAAATTGTTTCTATTTTTTCGGCCAATATTGTTTCAATATTATATGCCTATAAATCAATATATTTTTTTCCTAATATTGGTTTATATTTATATCTAATTTCTTTAGGAGTTATCAGATCTCCTATAGCTATATCAATATGAAACAATTCTTTGATATTTTCAAGTTCTACTTGAATACTTACTCTAAATCCACCATACTCATCTTCATCTCTTATTGAAGTTATTCCTAAAAAATTAAAATTAACATTATCATTAATTTTTATCGATATAATATCACATATCATTTTAATTATTGTTTCTTCGTTAAACTTAGCATTTTTAAAAGCTGTATCAATATCCATAGTCGTCCTATTTTCTATTCCAAATAAAGTAGTTAAATAAAATCCTCCCTTCAAAATAAAATTATCTTTATAATTACTGATTGATAATCTTTCTATAAATCTATCATACATATATAGTCTTAGTAATATATTAAAATCTACATTCTTATCTTTAGAAATATTTTTTAATTTATCTTTTAATTGCATACTATTCATAAAAAGCCTCTATATAATTCATTACTTCTTCTTTAATACCCATTTTACTAGCATAATTAGACAACTTAACTAAATCTTTGTCTTTTCTCTTTAAATATGCTCTTATTGAAAATTTAACATGTTCAGAATCCATCCTATTTTTAGACCTAATAATATCACATATACACCTTTCAACATCATAGGCTCTTACTTCATTTCCCATTGGAGTTTCAACTGTTGAAATTCCTGATTGATAAATTTCATCTGAAACATAAAATACTTCATGATCTTTTAAGTGCTTATTATTATAATTTTTTCTTACTGTTATATCGTATTTTTCATTTGGCGCTTTAATAGAAAGTCCATGAAAATAAAGGGCAGTCATATGAGAATAAATTGTATTGGGCATACTAAGATTAAAAATATAATAATTGTCTTCTATTTTAGTAGAGTCAATATATATGCCATTAGCTACTCTTTCAACAACACCTTTTTTCCACATAAAATTTAAATACATTCTATGAATTCCCAAATTATCTAATTCTTTAGAAGTAATATAACCATTATTCATATCCATAATATGTTTAATAACATCAACATTACTTTCCGTTTCAAATTCTTTTATTGTCATCTTATCCATAATATCCTCCTTGACAAATCTACTGATATTTTATCGTTTATACGTAGTTTTGTCAAGAAAACGAACTATCAAATCAATCTAAAAACAATTAAAAAAATGTCATTATTTCTTATGACATTTTTCACAAACTATTTCACCTTTTTTATCAACCATTAAACTTCCACAATTTGGACATTTTTCATCTACTGGTTTATTCCAAAAAGCTACATCACATTTAGGATAATTACTACATCCATAAAATTCTTTCCCTTTTCTTGTTTTCTTAAGAACAATCATTCCCTCACATTTAGGACATTTCATAATCTCTTCTTTATCTTTTTCTTCTTTTTTAATATATTTACACTCTGGATAATTACTACAAGCTATAAATTCTCCATATTTACCTTTTCTAATTACCAAAGGACTTTTACAATTAGGACAAGTTTCACCAGTTTCTTTAGGAGGTACTTTTGCCATATCTTTAAAAGCTTTTTCTACTAAAGGTTCAAAATCATTATAAAAATCACTCAATACTTTAACATTATCTTTCTTATCTTCAGCAATTAAATCCAAATCATTTTCCATTTCACTAGTATATTTAACATTAACTATATCTTTAAAGAATTCTTGTAATTTATCTGTTATTTCAAAACCAACACTTGTTGGAATAAACTTTTTATCTTCAATAGTAACATAATTCCTTTTTTTAATTGTATCTATAATTGTCGCATAAGTACTTGGTCTACCAATCCCTAAACTCTCTAATTCTTTAATTAAACTACTCTCAGTATATCTAGGACTTGGTTTAGTAAAATGTTGCTCTTTTTTAATATCTTCACTTTTAATTAAACTATTTACTTCCAAATTAGGTAAAATAGTATCTTCACTATCTTCATAATCTTCATAAACAGTTAAATAACCTTTAAATTTAACAACACTTCCTGTTGCTTTAAATAAATAATCATTATTAAATAGTTTTATCGTTGTAGCTTCAACGCGAGCATCCGCCATTAAACTAGCTAAAGACCTAATATAAATCATCTTATACAATTTATACTCATCAGTACTTAAATACTTCTTTAAACTATCAGGAGTCCGATAAATACTTGTTGGTCTAATACCTTCATGAGCATCTTGCATATTATCATTTTTTTTGCTTTTTTTTACATACCCTAAATACTCTTTGCCATAATTACTCTCAATGTACTTAAAAGTATCATCAACAAAAACGGGAGATAATCTCTCTGAATCAGTTCTCATATAAGTAATTAATCCGACCGTTTCTGTTCCAATATCAATACCTTCATATAGTTTTTGAGCAATCTTCATTGTTTTTGATGAAGCAAAGTTAAGTTTATTAACTGCCATTTGTTGTAATGTACTAGTCTTAAAAGGAAACTTACTACTTTTTTTCTTATTTTTCTTTTCAATATCCTTAATTAAAAATTCTTTACTTAAACTATTAAGAACTTTATCTACTTCTTCTTCGCTTTTAATTTCAATATCTTGATCTTTGTATTTAAATAGTTCAGCTTCAAAATCATTAAATACTGCCGTTATTGACCAATATTCTTCGGGAACAAATTTAGCTATTTCCCTTTCCCGATCAACAATTAATTTTAAAGCTACACTTTGAACTCTACCCGCACTTTTTCCCCCTGTTTTAGATTGCATTAATTTAGATAATCTAAAACCTATAATTCGATCTAATATTCTTCTTGTCTCTTGACTTTTAACTAAATCCATATCAATATCTCTAGGATTTTTAAAAGCTTCTTTTACCGCATCTTTAGTTATTTCATGAAATACTACTCTCTTGTAATTATCTTTTAAATTTAAAGTATCTTTTAAATGCCATGCTATAGCTTCTCCCTCTCGATCAGGGTCACTAGCTAAAAAAACTTCATTAGCATCTTTACTCAATTTTTTTAGTTCATTAATTGTTTTATTTTTCCCTTTTATAGCTACATAATTAGGTTTAAAGTTATTATCAACATCTACTCCTAAACCAAATTTTCCTGTTGTAGCCAAATCTCTAATATGTCCTAAACTAGGCACTACATGATAATCACTACCCAAATACTTTTCTATTGTTTTACTCTTCGCAGGAGATTCCACAATAACTAAATTTTTCATTATTTCTTCCTTTCTACTCAACTTCTTTATACTTATCAAATTCTTTATATAAATAATTAAAATAATCAGTTTTAATTGCTAAATTACTCATCTTAATATTATTACTAATTTTCTTATTTATACTCATAATCTCCTCATCAGTATAAACATCATCACTAAAATAATCAACTGTACCTAAAGTAGCATTATAATAAGCCTTATCATCTAACCAAGACCCATCCGCAAATATTACTCTATCTTCATAATTATCAGCAAATAAATCTCCTCCAGAATAATATCTAGGATCATAATCTAAGTCAAATAAATTAGCGATTGTAGGTAAAATATTCATATATGAAGTATAATCATCATAACTATGTGAAGTAATAGTAGAATTATAAATTAAAAATGGTGTTCTATCAACATTATTATACTTAGTTAAATCTTCTGTAAATAATTTTTGTAAATTATTAGTAGTAACTCCATAAGGATAATGATCAGCAAAAAACACAATAACTGTATCATCAAGCAAATCTTTACTTTCCAATAATTCGATTAATCTTCCAATACTTAAATCAAATTCTTTTAACTTAGATAAATATCTTTTTACACTCATATCCACATCTAAATCTTTAAATAAATCTAAATGCTTATCACCTAAAGTAGAACTGTATCCATAAGGTTGATGAGCACTAACTGTTGTTAACCATACCATAAATCTTTCATCATCAGAATAAATATCAAAAGACTTTTCAACTAAATCAACATCACTTGGCCATTCTTTATATAAATTACTATAAGGTATACCTAAATCAGTTACTCCATAATAATTCATACTTCCCATATTAGGATGGATATAATGTCTTAAATAATATTGATCAGTATAATTATGATAACTACTAGTTATATATCCAGCATTATTAAATAAATTAAAGATACTTTCAGGATAAATATTTTTATAATATAAATTAGCTGTACAACTTAAATTCTCCGTAAATAAAGAAACCATACCACTCATTTCATTATTGCCAGTGGAACAAGAATTTCTTGGCGAATAACTGTTTTCCCAAGACCATCCTTCTCTATATAATTTATTAAAATTAGGAAAATATTCTTCCATTAATAATAAATTATTAGTTGACTCCATTTGAATAACAATTAAATTTTTATCTTTAAATAATCCCGTCATTTCATTCTTAGGAGTAATACTTTTACTTAAATAATATTCACTTAATGTCTTATAATTACTATTAGTTTCATTTGCTAATATACTTTCCCATACTGTGTCATCAATTTCTCTTGGTTGATCAGTAATAACT
>CALWAM010000053.1 GCA_944373135.1 uncultured Bacilli bacterium
CTGATTAGCTCAGTCGGTAGAGCGCACGGCTGTTAACCGTTAGGTCGTAGGTTCGAGTCCTACATCAGGCGCCATTTTATTAAAAATACAATCCTAATGGATTGTTTTTTTATGTTAATATTTATAATTCTATACTATTTATAGCATTTTTAATAGTGACAACAGAATGATTAAGTTTGATTTTTTCTTCCTCGGTAAGATTAAAATTAATTTTTTGTTTGACACCGCTTTTATTTAATATACTAGGCATGCTGATATAAATATCATTAATACTATCATAAGTTGATACGGTTAGTATTGAATTCTCATTGTTTAAAATAGCATTAGTTATCCGGACTAAACATGTACCAATGCCATAATAAGTGGCCTTTTTTCTTTTAATAATTTCATATGCGGCATCTCGTACATCAAGATAAATATCGTTTAATTCTCGGGGAGAAATAAAATCTGTCATTTTTTGAAGTCCAATAGTGGCATTGCTCCATGGGACGAATTCCGAATCACCATGTTCACCAATAACATAAGCGTGGATATTCTTAGAATTTATATCTAATTTTTCTCCTATGATGAATCGTAAACGGGCTGTGTCTAGACTTGTCCCGCTACCAAGGACTTTATATGCGGGTAATTTTGAATACTTCCAAGTTATGTATGTCATTATATCAAGGGGATTCGTTGCAATTAAAAATATTCCATCAAAATTTTCTTTCATTACTTTTCTGATTATTTCTTTAAATATAACACTATTTTTATTTATTAAATCTAACCGTGTCTCACCTATTTCCTGATTGGCTCCAGCAGCTATAACAATCATAGTTGCATCTTGACAGTCTTGGTAATTTCCTACTTTAATATTAATTTGATTTGGAGAAAATGGCAGACAATGATTTAAATCCATAACTTCGCCTTTTATTCGTTCTTCGTCAAGATCAATTAAAACCAACTCATTAACGCTATTTTTTTGATTTAATAAGGCATATGCATAGCTCATTCCGACATTCCCACAACCAATTATAACAATTTTATTCATTTTATCACTCCTATATTTATTATAACTTATTTAATAAGAAAAAACACAGTTTTAACTGTGTTTTACACGATCGCGTTCTTCAGCTCTTTTAGCGTTGTTAAATTTTTCTACAGTTCCTACAAGATAACCAGTAATACGACGAATTCTTTCAAATCCTACGCCTTCGCCAGTTGTTTTTACATTATCTTTAACAACGTCTTTTTTCATTTCTTCTTTCATAACTTTCCTCCTTTTATTTATTACAGCAGTCTAAACTGCGTAATTTTTCAACTGATACACCCTCGCCTGCTCTTCTTCCACATTTTGGGCAAACGTCCTTTATAACTCCAACATATCCACATACTGGATCACGATCTACAGGATGGTTTACGGCGCCATAACCCATGTTATTTTCTTTCATTAATCTAATAATTTGTTCAAAGGCATCAATATTATCAGAAATATCACCATCAACTTCAATGTAACTAATATGCCCGGCATTGGTTAATTCATGGAATGGGCCTTCTTTTTTTATTTTATTAGCAATACTAACATTATAATATACTGGAATATGGAAAGAATTAGTATAATATTCTCGATCAGTTACGCCTTTTATTTTTCCATAAATTGCTTTATCGATATTTACAAATCTACCGCTTAATCCTTCAGCAGGGGTTGCTAAACAAGTAAAATTCAAATTATATTTTTGGCTGTATTCATCACATTTTTCACGAATATGTTTGATAATCTCTACTCCGATTTTATGTGATTCATCACTTTCGCCATGATGTTTACCAGTCATCGCTTTTAAACATTCAGCTAGACCAATAAAACCAATAGATAGTGTTCCATGTTTTAATACTTTTCTTAAACGGTCTCCTGGTTTTAGTTTTTCAGAATCTATCCAGTTTCCTTGGCCTAGTAAGAATGGGAAATTATAGATATGTTTTGAGCATTGAATTTCAAATCTATCAAGCAGTTGATCCTTAACTAAATCCAACAAATTATCTAAATCATTATAGAATCCTTCCCAATCAGCCACTTCATGATGATTAGGTCCAACTATACCATGTTTTATTCCTAATCTTGGAAGATTTATAGTAGTAAATGACAGATTACCTCTACCAGGTGTTATAGAACGGTCTGGATCAACAACATTTCCAAGTACTCTTGTACGGCATCCCATATAACCAACTTCTGTACGATAATCTCCTTCTTTGTAATACATTTTATTAAATGTACTATCTATAAATGAGAAATTAGGGAATAATCTTTTAGCTGATACTTTACAAGATAATTTAAATAAATCATAGTTAGGTTCTCCAGGATTATAATTAACTCCTTCTTTTACTTTAAATATGCTTATAGGAAAAATTGGAGTTTCACCATGACCTAAACCAGCATCAACAGCTAATAAATAATTTTTAATTACCATACGACCTTCACTAGATGTGTCTGTTCCAAAATTTATACTTGAAAATGGAACCTGAGCACCAGCACGAGAATGCATGGTATTCAAATTATGAACAAAGGCTTCCATCGCTTGATAAGTTATACGATCAGTTTTTTTAACGGCTTTTTCTAGAGCCATATTAAATAATCTTTTTAAAGATTCATTATCCTTATAAAATTTTTCAAAATAATCTACAGTAGTATTAATGGTATCAATTTTATCAATTTCCTTATTAATAGTATTAATATTTAGAAAACTTTGGAAATCTGAATAATCCAATAAATCATTTATAATGCTTTTTAATTGTTTTCGATATGTTTTAACAACTCCTGGAGCCATATAATAGTCAAAGGCAGGAATAGCTTGACCACCATGTTGATCATTTTGGTTTGATTGGATAGCTATTGCAGCTAATGCTGAATAACTCATAATATCGTTGGGTTCTCTTAAATGACCATGACCGGTTGAAAAACCATTTTTAAATAGTTTTTCCAAATCAATTTGCAAACAAGTTGTAGTTCCCATGGCTAAGAAGTCTAAGTCATGAATATGGATATCACCTTCGTCATGAGCATCAGCAAATTTCTTCTTTAATAAATAAGCTTTAGAAAACTCTTTAGATATTGTAGCACCATATTGAAGCATAGTTCCCATAGCTGTATCACCATCAACGTTGGCATTTTCTCTTTTGTTATCGTCTTCACTAGCGCTTTTCAAGCCTAAACCTTCTATAGTTTTTAAAAATTTATGAAGTTTTTTATCTTCAGTAAACATTTCTCGAGATTGATTACGACGATTACGATATTCTGAGAATGACTCATATACATCTTCATACCCATTATCTTTTAAGACTTGTTCAATTAAATCTTGAATTGCTTCTATTTTAATTTTTTCTTTATCCTTGTAATCTTTTTCAATTGTCTTAATTACTTTTTGATATACTACTTGAACATCTTTAGTTGTATATTTTCTTTCGTCTTCATTTGATATACTATCAAATCCTTTTTTGATGGCTACGGCAATTTTTGTGCCATTAAACTCTACTTTTTTACCATTTCTTTTTACAACTTGTAAATGTTGTAATAGTTCGTTTGAATCTTCCATATTGTTTTACTCCTTTATCTTTATTACGTTTTTATTTTAGCATTTATTTTTGACAAAAAAAAGATTTTTTTTTTTTTTTTATTTTTTGTATTTTTTAAAAAAACCAGTTTTTACCGAGTTTTGTCAAAATGCAAAATGGAGGTTTTTAGGCATTCATCCCAGTGTTTTAGGGGCTTTATATATTTTTTTACTTTTTTACATTTCCTTTTCATTTTTAATTTTTTTAATTTTCATGTTTTTTACATTTTATAAATTTTTGATGTTTTTTATCGTTTTCGATTTAGTATTGTATATTAAACTATATAATGATAAAATAATTTTTATTATTTATGGGGGGAATGAGTTTATGGGGGCAAATGAATGGTTATTGTATAAGTTAAATGAATTATACTTAAGTACACAACAACAAATGCTAGAAACTAGTGATAAACAGTCTTTAAAAATTTTAAAAAAGCAATTAGCTTCTATTAAAGCTAATTTAAATGAAGAAAAAAAAGAAATGTTACAGTTGTCTGTTAATCATATTGTTTTTGAACAAGGTATTTTATTAGATACGATTCCTAAATTAGGAGATAAGAGTCTAAAAACTTCTTTAAATGATTTTTTATATAATGTTAATGAAAAAATTACCGAAAGGAAAAAATATATTTCATCATTTATAAGTAAAAGTGATCTTATTATGTTTTTAGGAGAATTTTATAAGTCTTTAGATCCAGATTTTTTTGAGCTTTTTCTAAAATTGTATAAAAACATCAACACTAATCACCATTTTTTTGTATCTTCTAATAGTGACGATGTACCGTGTATGTATCCAATATTAGGAAGTAATATAGTTTTAACTTGTTCGACTTATGATAATAATTTTGATGATTTTTTTAATCTCATACATGAGTTTGCCCATGGAATTGAATTTTTATTTAACCCAAGTTTTTTTATAACAAGGGGTAATGCATTATTTAGCGAAGTTGTCCCAATTTTTATGGAATTAATTAGTTTAGATCTTATGGATAAATATGATGAAACGAATTCCCAATTAGTTCATGAGAATATGGCTTGTGATTATTATGAAATTGGGATGAACGCTTACATGAGTATGCTAGTTTCGAAAATAGGAATGAATCTTGCGAATAAAAGCGAAGATGTTATATTGCAACAATGTGCGAGAAATTTACATTTGAGTAGCACGCGAATAAAGGAAATTATAAATATTACAATGGATGGAACTCTTAAGTATATTATTTCTTATATGGTTGCTTTGGAATTATATATTATATATAAAAAAGATAAAGATAAAGCTTTAGATATCGTACGTAAATATTGTTTCTTACGAGATAAAAATCCAGAAAGAATAAATAATTTCTTTGTAAAAGAAGGGTGTATAGCAGGAGAATCTGTTGATAATTATTTTAAGCAGTTAAAAAGAGTCAGAAAATCATAAATTTATTTCTGGCTCTTTATAAATGTTTTATAATTATCTAAAATTTTAAAAATTTCTTCACTGCTTTTGGCTAGACATATTTGATTTTTTATTTCTTTGCTATTGGGTAAGCCTTTTAAATACCAAATAACATGAGTTCGAAATTCTAATAAAGCTAATTTTTCATTCTTGTCTTCTTTTAATAGGGAATAATGCTCTTTCATCATATTTATTTTTTCTTCAATGTTGATGTTTTTAGGAAGTATTCCTTTTTCAAGGTAATCAACACATTCTTTTATTAACCAAGGATTTCCTAAACATCCTCGTCCAATCATAACACCATCACACCCAGTTGTTTCAAGCATTTCCTTGGCTTTGTAACAGGAATTTACATCACCATTGCCTATTACAGGAATATTAACATTTTCTTTAACAGCTTTAATTATTGACCAATCAGCTTTTCCACTGTACCCCTGTGATCTTGTCCTCGCATGAATAGCAATGGCGCTTGCTCCCGCTTTTTCACACATTTTAGCTACTTCAACCGCATTAATGTGTTTTTCATCCCAACCAGAACGAATTTTAACAGTTACAGGAACATTAACACTGGAAATAACATTTTTAACTATCTCATAAATTTTTTGTGGATTTTTTAAAAGGGCGCTTCCAGCTTGATTTTTTATTGCAACTTTTGGTACAGGACATCCCATATTTATATCAATAATATCTGGATGCATTCTTTCTTCAATTATTTTAGCCGCTTTTGTAAAAGATTCTATATCACTACCAAATATTTGCTGAGTTAATGGTCTTTCCGTCTCACTCATTTTTAAAAGTTCAAAAGTTTTATTATTTTCGTTTACTATCGCTTTATCACTTACCATTTCGGCATATAGTAAACGTGGATTCATTTTTTTTATTATTTTTCGATGGGAAGTATTAGTTATACCCGCCATTGCTGCCACAATAACGGGATTTTTTATGCAAATGTTACCTATATTAAAACTCATCTGTTACCTCAACAATACTATCTCTATCTAATAAAAATGCATTAGCATCATCAGTATCAAGATGAATTTCGGTATAAGC
>CALWAM010000054.1 GCA_944373135.1 uncultured Bacilli bacterium
ATAACCATACCACGTTTTACTTCATCACCTTGTTTTACTAAAGGACGATGAGAGAAACAAGTAGAAGCATTACTTCTTTCAAAATCAGCTAAGTAATAAGTATCTTTACCTTTAGCATTTTTAACAATAATTTTTTTAGCATCAGCATATTCAACTACACCATCAGCTTTACAAATTACGGTACTTCCACTATCACGAGCAGCAATATATTCTATTCCAGTACCAACGATTGGAGCTTCAGTTGTAAGTAGTGGAACGGCTTGACGTTGCATGTTGGCTCCCATTAAGGCACGAGTAGCATCATCGTGTTCCAAAAACGGAATACAGCTTGTAGTTATTGAAACAATTTGATTTGGAGCAACATCAATATAATTAATATTATTCTTCTTAACTAAAACAGTTTCACCATTTATACGAGCAACAACTTCATCTGGAACAATCATATTGTTATCATCAATTTCGATTGTTGCTTGAGAAATATAGTAATCAGCTTCTTCATCAGCTGTTAAATAAACAACTTCATCGGTTACTTGACTGTTTACAACTTTACGATATGGAGTTGTTATAAAACCATATTCATTTACTTTTGCATAGCTAGCAATTGAAGTAATAAGTCCGATGTTTTGGCCTTCTGGTGATTCAATTGGACAGATACGTCCATAGTGACTTGGATTAACGTCACGTACTTCCATGCCAGCTCTATCTCTAGCAAGACCACCAGGTCCTAAACTTGATAAACGTCTTTTATCAGTAAGTTCAGCAATTGGATTTACTTGATCCATGAATTTAGATAATTGACTGCTACCAAAGAATTCTTTTAAAGCGGCAGTTACCGGACGAATGTTAATTAAAGTCTTAGGAGTTACATTTTCTAATTCTTGAGTAGTCATTCTTTCTCTAATAACTCTTTCCATTCTTGCCATACCAGTTTTAAAAGTATTTTGAACTAATTCTCCTACTTGACGAACACGTCTATTAGATAAGTGATCTATTTCGTCATCATGTCCAATTCCATCATGTAAATTTAAGTAATAAGAAATTGATGCATAGATATCAGAAATTGTTAATCTTTTAATATCAATAGATTGATCATTACCTATTAAATTAATCGTTTTTGTTTCATCATTAGGATTATAAATTAAAATTGTTTGAATCTTATTATATTGATCTAATTCATCATTAATTAATACTTCTTTAACATTAAAACCGTTTGCAAATATTGGTCTTATTTTTTCAAGAATTTCTTTTGTAATTATAGTTCCAGCAGGAACAATTACCTCTTTGCCGTCTTTAATATCTTCAGCAATCTTTTGGTTTAGTAAACGATCTAAAACATTTAATTTTTTATTAAATTTATAACGACCTACTTTAGCCAAATCATAGCGGAATTTATCAAAGAAACGAGCTATTAATTGGTTTTTAGCAGAATCTAAAGTTGCAGGCTCTCCAGGTCTTAATTTTTCATATATTTCAATTAAGGCTTCTTCAGTATTATTAGTACTGTCTTTTTCTAATGTATTAGTAATATAATTAGATTCTCCAAAGACGCTAATAATATCTTCATCATTTGATAGTCCTAGCGCTCTTAAGAAGGTTGTAATAGGGACCTTTCTTGTACGGTCAATTCTTACATACAAAACATCACGAGCATCTAATTCATATTCTAGCCATGTTCCTTTGTTAGGAATTACTTCGCCAGAAATAATACGACGGCCACTTTTATCTATTTCCTTTTTAAAATAAATAGATGGACTTCTTACTAATTGTGATTCGATAACTCTTTCAGCTCCATTAATAATAAATGTTCCAGCATCAGTCATAATAGGCATGTCGCCAAGGAAAATTTCTTGTTCCTTAACTTCACCAGTTTCATGAATAAATACACGAGCATTTACTTTTAATGGTGCAGCATAGTTTACCATTCTTTCTTTTGCTTCTTTGATAGAATATCTTGGTTCATCAAAGTGATAATCAGTAAAATCAACAGAGATATTACCTGTAAAACTTTCTACAGGGAATAATTCTTCAAAGATTTCTTTAATTCCCTCATCTAAAAACCATTGAAAACTCTTTTTTTGGATTTCCAACAAATCGTTTAGAGGATATGGATTTTTAATTTTTGAGAAAGTTCTTCTTTCTCGATAGTCACCAAATTTTTTTACTTTATATGCCACTTATCTCACCCTATCTATAGATTTTTTGAGCTTTTACTATATAAAAGCCTTTGTCTTTTGCCATAATCGTAGTTTCATATTTTTCATTTAAAACTTTGATTGTGGACTTTACACCTTGATCTTTGCGCATGACAAACCACAGTTCGCCATGTTCTTTTAAATGGTCAAATGCCCCAAGTAGCATTTGATACACCACTTCTTTTCCCGCCCTGATTGGAGGATTGGAAACTATTATATCAAAGGTTTGTGTTATTTGATCATAGATATTACTTTCTATAATCTGCGCATCCACCTTATTATCGTGAGAATTCATCTTCGCTAAATGTAATGCTCGTTTATTTACATCAGCCATTGTAAGTGAAGATTTTAAAATTTTGGCGATTGTGATTCCAAGGTAACCGTAACCACAACCGATATCTAATATATTTAAATTAACTTTAATAACATTTTTTAGCAGCGTTTCAACTAATAAACGACTACCATAATCAACTTTATTTTTGGAAAAGACACCATTATCACTCGAAAAAATAAACTTATAGTTGTTATACTCATAAGTTATTTGGCGCAATTCACTTTTTAAATTTTGATTATTAGTAAAATAATGTTCCAGAAAAATCACCATTTCCAAAATAAAGCATTAATATACATAATATTACCTTAAATAAAAGATAATGTCAATCACTTTTTAATTTAAACGTCAAAATTTCGTCAAAAAAATTTTTGTTGCTTTCTATTTTGTTTTTTGGTATAATGGTCTTGCATTTATGAATGGCGATGTAGCTCAGTTGGCTAGAGCATCCGGTTCATACCCGGCAGGTCGTGTGTTCGAATCACACCGTCGCTACCAAAGATGATTAAAACTCGGTTTTCGAGTTTCCTAAATTGATATTTGAACCGCACCACATGGTGTGGTTTTTTTGATATAATAAAAGAGCCCCACCCGGCAAGGAGGAACTCTTATATGAATTATAAACAATTATCAGATAAAAATAAAGTAGAAATTGATATTTTGTTAAAACAAAGTTTGTCAATGAAAAAAGATTGTAGCTATAATTGGTATCCACCATTCGACTATTTATAGATATAAAGCAAGTATTTATATAAAGAGAAAAGAAAAAAATAAAATGGGAATGATGAGACACTTTAAATGGAACTTAGATAATAAAACAGTATTACCTATTAGTCTAAGACCAAAATATGTAGAATAAGAAACGAAACAGGTCATTTAGAAATAAATTTAATAGTAGGAAAAAAATGAATATGACTCTATAATATCAATAGTAGATAGAGGTACAAGAAGACCTTGGTTAATAAAAGCCGAACACAAAAATGAATATTATGTAGATAAAAAGATATACGATTTTATAATAAAAAATGAGATAGAATTAAATTATTAAAAGTGGTGCGGTTAAGATTTCAATATCAAAAAATGCTGAAAACTATTTATGCAATTACATTTATTATGGTGGTATGTAGTATATAAAAATAATTCATTAGATATAAAAATGATTTTTATTCATATTCCATCCATAAATACAAAATTTGATATTGAAAAAATAGCCAAAATAATTTCAAATTATATTCGAATGTTGGTTGATGAAACAAATTAATTTTATGATATAATAAATAGCAATAGATTGTGAGGTGCTATATGTCTAAAATTAGTAATGTATTAACAATGCTTGAATGTTTAAGTTCAAGTAGAAAATATAGCATATCTGAACTAGCCGAAAAGTTGGAAGTAAGTCCTAGGATGATTCGAGTTTATAAAGATGAGATAGAAAAGGCTGGCATTTACATAGATACAATTAAAGGCCCATATGGTGGGTATGTTTTAAATCAAAATATAAATGTTCCAAAAAGATTTATAACTCCTAATGCTATTAATATAAAAAACAAAGAATTATATAATCTAGTTAATAAAGCAATTAAAGAGAAAAGAAAGTGTTACATAGAATATTATTCTAAAGATAAAAAAGAAATATCTACAAGAACGATTCATCCTTACGATTTAATATTACTTGGATCAGAATGGGGAATTGCAGCATATTGTGATAAAAAGCAAGAAATAAGGCATTTTTATATAAACCGTATTAAAAAAATAAAATTATTAGAAAAATTTTATAACTGACATATATATTTCCTCTTCTTTTGTTAATATTTAATTAGCAAGGGAGAGGTTTTATAATGATCAAACATACACATACTGAACCTACAGAATTAAATTTTTCTAAACTAGAAGAAAGAATAATGCAGATTAATGATCCCAATTTTGGTAAATACAATGATGTAAAAAAAATGCTATATGAATTAACTATTGAAAACAAACCAACGTTAATTATGGCAACTGGTGGATCTAAAGTTATAGCATATTACTTACAATTAATTATTGAAAGATTAGGATCAACTGGAATAATTTGTGAGGTAATTGAACCAAGAGATTACTTTTATAAAGCAAATAGAAATATGTTTTCAAATCTAATTGCTATTTCTGCTAGTGGAAATACCAATGGAATTAATGCAGCATTATTAGATTTTAAAGGTAATAAATTCTTAATGACCGAAAATAAAAAAGAAGCTAATTATCAAGTGGTATCTTGGGGTAATGAACTTTATGATAGAGAGAAAAGTTTTGTATCATTGGCTACTAGTTTAGGACCAATATCATTACTTCTTGATTCTACTATATCATTAAATTTAGATTTAGTTTCAAACAAAATAAAGAAAATCAATGATAAGATAAAAGAATTACTATTAAGAAGTGAAGAGAAAATCGATAGATTAAATGTTGATTTTAAAGATATTTCGTTAATTCAAATAATGAGTGGATATGAAACAAAAACTTCTGTAAGTGTGCTAGAATCCAATTTGACAGAAGTTGGATTATCAGCACCAGTAATTCACGATAAAGGTTCATATTGTCATGGAAGAAGTAATCTATTATTTCAGTATCCAGATAGTAGAATTATTTATTTAACACATGAGTTAAAAGAATTAGATAAATTACTAATTAATTCTATTAATAGTGAATATTCCAATGTATCTATTTTTGATACAAATGATTTGAACGAAAATATATTTTGGAAAGAATATTATTTAATTTTACAAATGTATTTTTTATCTAAAAAAATAGCGGATGATAAAAATATAGATTTAACACAACCAGAATATAATCCAACTTTAGTAAAAAGATTATATAAATTTAAAGGAGATATGTAATATGGAAAATTTAACTTATATAACAGGGAATTATGGAAAATACATTTCAGTAAAGGAAAAATTTGAAAATGCTGGAATTACTATTGATTATTTTAAATGTGATTTAGATGAACCAGATATTAATGATATTGAGTTTATATCCAAAGAAAAAGCGAGACAAGCATATGAAAAATTAGGTAGTCCTATATTTGTTGCTGATTCAGGATTTTATATTGATAATTATCCTAATAATCCAGGATATCCAGGTGCTTTTGTAAAAAGAAGTGGTGTTAGTTCTAAGGTAAAAGAACTTTTGGAAATAATGAAAGATGTAAGTGATAGAAGGTGCTATTTTTTAGATTGTCTTACTTTTTTCGATGGAAATGAATATTATCAATTTTTCGGAATTAGTAAAGGAACTTTATCATATGAATTAAGAGGGCATAATAATAAGAAAGCAAAATCGGATTTATGGTATGTTTTTGTTCCTGATAATTGTACTAAAACTTTAGCTGAAATGACAGATGAAGAAAGAAATAATAGACCTGAT
>CALWAM010000055.1 GCA_944373135.1 uncultured Bacilli bacterium
ATCTAATAACTCGGTTGCTTTATCAACATTCCCCATTTTCATATATTGATATGGTAAGTAAAGGGGATTCCAAGCATTTCCTTTTTGTGGTTCCCTAAAATTCAATACAATAACTTTATAACCTTGTTTTTTTAAATATTCAGCACTACTACGATAAAGTTCTCCCTTAGGGTCCGTAATAATCATACTTTCATTATTTCTAGCTAGTAAATTAACCATTGGTTTTACTATACACTCAGATTTACCACTACCACTAGATCCAATTACTAAACTATGGTATTCGCCATTATCTACATAAATTTGCTTGCCATTATTCATAAGTGGTATACCAGCAACACCACCAGTATTTTTTGTTAAATCAACAAGTTCTACATTGCGATCTTCTTTTATTTCTTTTTCTTTAGCCCATCTACTATATCCTTTTTCTTTTTTATCTTCTATCTTTAACCCTATTCCTTTACCTTTTTCTCTATCAAATATATAAGAAGATACTGAAGTAAAAATCATAATTAAAAATATAAAAAATAATAAAAACGTTACGCCAATATATTTAGAAGTAAATGCTGGAAAAGGATTTAATCCAGCAAAAGTACCATTATTACCAAATGAAGCTAAATTAAGAACTCCTATAGCACATAAATACAGTAATAATATACAAAATGCTACAAATATTATAAAATCTTTTGAACTAACCCTAAATTTCATAGACACCACCTAATAATTTATTATACACTATCTATTTTAATAATACTATCTAAATTGTTTTTTTAATTTAAACAAAATTATTAACACTATTACAAATAAAGCTAAACCACCACATATATAATATAAAGAAAAATCAGAACCTTTATCTTCCGGCTCCTCCTCAACAGGATCGGTAATTATTTCTTCTTCATCAGAAATTTTCTTAGTCTTATCAATATCGATATAGATATTTTTATTCATATAATTATCTTTAGTAAATTCCCATGTATAAATACCCTCATTAACAATATCAGCATTATTATTTTGGACTACATAATCAGTTTTAATATTTATCTTTATGGAACTTAATACTGTATTATCTCTGAAAAAATTTAATCCTTTACTTGTTGAAATAAGTATTCTTTTATTATTTTCTATAATACTTTTATTATCAAAAGCATAATTCCAAATCATACTATTTTTATAATCATTTATATCATGATTATATTGATAACTATAAATATAACCATTACCTATATCATTTAATTCACTCTTATTGTAATAACTAACATCATCATACTTTTCATTATAACTTTCAATAATCATATCTTCATTATATACTGGATACCAAAGATTATAAAAATTCTTTATATCATCTTTATTTCTATTTTCTAAGACATTATCTACTACATATATATTTTCTTTGATATTATTCTCAGAAATAACAACAGTATAATCAACAGTACATCCACTTAATACTAAAAGTAAACCAATTAAAGTTATCATCTTTTTAATTTTAATCATAATATTCACCTCGTACAAGTATTAGGTAATCCTTCATGATTTAAATAATCATAAGGATTAACATTCGTACCATTAAGTATTATTTGAAAATGTAAATGATTTCCCGTTGAATTACCAGTACTACCAACCTTACCAATTTGTTGTCCAATCGTTACTTCTTCTCCAACTACAACCATTGGCCTTTCCAACATATGAGCATATATTATAGTCATTCCATCATTACTATCGATTTTAACGGCATTTCCATACGACCAATGTAATCCGCCACCACCGACAGTTCCAACTGCAATAACTTTACCACTTTTAGCAGCATATATTGGCGTTCCTGCGGCAGCCGCGATATCTAAACCACTATGGAAGCCAGACACTAATTGCCCATTATTTAAATAAGATCTATACCCAAAAGGACTAGAACAATTCATTACGGTAAGCGGCCATGCTAATCCATTACCACTAACCGGTGTTTGAGCACTTCCTCCACCTATATAAATTGAACGAATTTCAGTATCATTTCCATAATAATATTTCAAGATATATTCAAAATTTTGTCCTTCTACACTTGCTAAATAATATGCTCCATATTGACTCATACCACGACCATGACCACCGCTACCAGAAGTGCCACAAATATTAGTTAGATATGAAGCAGGACTCCAACGCAATACATTTTCTTCAACCCAACCTACTGGCATAGCTTGATCATTTTGCTTAATATAATAGTAATTTTCATCTTTTGACATCATACAAAAAGCATCATACTCGGTACCGATTAACTCTTCATTATTTGTTAAAACTAAACCAGTAGTATTAGCAACTGCTTCTATTATCGCTTCATTATTAGTATCCCGATAAGCTTGTGTATCACTACCATTTTCAATATAACATACATTATCGATAATTTCAGATCTTGTAAATAAATAAGTTCTAACAGCCACTGAAAAAGCTTTAAATACTTCAGAATTATTAAATCCCCCAACTTCATGATCAATTACACCAGCTACATATTCATCTAAATCATAAGTACCAGCATATTCACCATTAGTAATTGTTACCTGATCACAATGCTCAACATCAATAAAAGCATAATTTAATCCTCCATCTTGAGCTATTGAAATTTGATAAAATTGAATAATAAAAAATATTAATATTAAAACGCCAATAATTCCTACTATTAAGAATAATATTAATGGTGAAGTAACTATATTAAAATTTCCCTCTACTTCTTTTTCTTTACTATCATTAGAGGTATTATTATCCATACTTACATTATTATTTTCGGGATTATCAAAATTATAATAATCTAAACTATGAGAAGGCATTTCGCGTGCCACTTTACCATTATTTATAGTTTTACTTTTAAAATTAGGATCATATCCTAAGTTATCAACAGAAGAAGGATTAATAGCTCCATTAGCAACTTTGCCAACACTTTGAGTTCCAGTTACTGCTCCAGTAGCAGCACTAGTACCACCAGTTAAAGCCCCATCGACAACTGGTTTTGCAATATCTACTACGGGCTTAGAAGCTGCTAAATTTTCTTTAACAGTATCAGGTAAAGTATCATTTATTCCTTCTGCTACTTTATTTTCGGTAGCCTTTATGGCATTCCCTACAAGGGGAACTTTTTCGGCAGTATCAACTGCTGCTGCACCAGCTGAACCAGCAAATGCAGTTGCAGCAACTTTTACTCCCGTATCAACTCCAGAAGCAATTACATCTCGAGAGTTTTGATTGGTTTCTGCCGCTTTAGCTAGTTCCTGTTCTCGCTTCTTTTGCTCAGCTAATTCCTCTTCTGTCATTTAAATCACTCCTAATTAAAAGCCTCCACTCGCACCAAAGGAATCAAGTTCTTCTTGTGTACACACAACTCTTATACGCATTCTTCTACTTCCACAAATAAATAAACCTTCTCCTTGATTATAATATTTAATACTTTCTTTTTCACTATCATTTAAATCAATTAGTAAAGACAAGTCATCTACCGCTTGTTTCTTTAGCCCCATAACTAAATAATAAGATGCATTATCAAATATTGCTTTACCATGCATAATTAAATTAGAAGCAGCAAAGTCAGTAGGTTGTTGCGTAATTATAATAGTTCCAGCATTATATTTTCTACTTCTTCTTTGAATTTGAGCTAAGAATTCAGCTCCTAATTCATTTTTATTAGACAATAAAACATGAGCTTCATCAACATATAATACTGATGTAGTATCAACATCCAAACACATTCCCCATGCATATTTTAATATATTAAAGAATAATGCATTTCTAACATTCTCATCACTAGTCATTAACTCTCTTATATTAAACACAATAAAATTACTATTAATACTTAAAGAAGTATGCCCAGTAAAATAAAATCTTAATTCTTTTATAAGAGGTCTTATTTTAATTTCCAATCTTCTTAAAATATCTTTTTCATGTGTTTCTTCAACAATATTTAATATTTTTCCTTGAATTGTCGCATAAACATCATCAAAAGTTGGATAGTCTTCACTAGTAAGTTTAGTAAAATCAGTATCAAAATCTATTTTAAATCTTTTATAAGTATCTTGTAAAACTTCACTAAATAAAGTTAAAACATCATCTTCTATAGAAGGCGAATAATATTTCATAAATGCTTTTATAGATTGTAAAGTTCTTGTTAAAACAGCATATCCTGCCCCATTAGCCGCTTCTGCTTCATCCGCATCTAATACTACCTCAAGAGGATTTATCATTCCAAATTGGCCACCTTTACCTAAATCTACAAAGTCACCTTCTACATTTTTACATAAGTCCTCTAATTCACCTTCGGGGTCAATAGCAATAATTTTATATTCACTTCTAATATGAGATCTAACTAATAATTTAGCTGCTGTACTTTTACCACTACCGCTTGATCCTAAAATTATCATGTTAGCATTATTACGATTAAACTCTTTCTTTTCTTTATATAAGAACTGATTAAATAAAACTACTCCTCCAGAAAAATCTACTCCAAATAATGTCGCATTACCAGGATCCTTAATACTATCAAAAATAAAAGGATACATAGCAGCTAATGTTGGTGATGGTATCGGAGTTCCTATTCTATTTTCTATATCTTGTTTTGGAAATATAGGTAAAATAGATTTTAAAACTTTTTCTTGTTCAAACAACAAAGGAACACCTTGCAATGATAAAGCATCTAAAAAACTTCTAATTTGAATTTTCTTCATATCTAATTCTTCTTTTGAATTAGCCATAATTAATAAATGAAGTTGGAAATCAAATATCCTAGATTGACTAGAAGCTATCATCTTAATAAAGTTATCTAAAGACTCATAATCTTGTCTTAATCTTTCTTGAATAGTTTTATCATTTTCTCCTTGATATCTCATTTTCAAATCGGCTATTTCCTTGTTTAAAGCTTTTGACATTGTTGAATAATCAATAGGTATATGTTTAGCAACAATCTTGACTCCGGCAATATTTGTTAAATTAGCCAAATAGCCAGGTTTAATATATTTTGGATAACTAACAATAGTTAATATAGTTGCATATTTATCACTAATTATAAATTCATTAGATTTAAATTCTATTCCTTTAGGAGCTATTTCACTTTTAAAACTCATTATGACATCACCGTCCCAAAACGTGTATTACTTCCCCCATTTAAGAAATTATCTAAAATCATCCGTAAATCAGAATTTGAAACTTGCATCGAATTAATTCCACAATTAGCTAATCCTGCAATTAGATTATGTAATTTTTTTTGAATTATTTCTAATTTCTTTTCTTTAAACAATATAAAATATTCAGTATCAACAACATTGTATTCAGCCCCCATAAACATATTAGCTTTATTAATGTCTTGCATAATAATTTTTCTAGCACCAGCAGTAGTTGCCTTATTATACATTAATTGTAATTGTGCTAAATAGCTATTAATATCCACTGGCCGATCAGAAACCATTAACCAAAATTCATAATCAATCATATTATAAAAATTTCTTAAATTAAACAATACATTTTCCATTTCAGCTTGATCCAAGATAAAAATATTTTTAGGAACCACCTTTATTCCAGTAACATAATAACCATTATCAAGCAATATCATTCCATTTAAAATATTTTTTATAGGAACCCAATCCTCGGCAAACTTACTATTACCTTTACTCCCCTCTATGAACATCACGAACACACCAACCTTTCCAAATATATACTCTTCGACTCGTATAAAACCTATACGCATTAGCAATAAAAGTCATAACATTATGATAATACAATACTGGCATTACCAAAAAACCTGTTATCAAAGCTGGAAGTATCATTAATACCATACCCCCAATATTATTAGATCTAA
>CALWAM010000056.1 GCA_944373135.1 uncultured Bacilli bacterium
AACAAAAGCTAGTGAAGCCATTAAATTAGGTTTAGAGCCCCTTGCTAAAAAAATCATGTCATTTCCAATCAACTGCTCATTACATGATTTATGTAAAAATTATGAAATTGAAGAAAATAAAGCCTTAGAAAATGCCGGCTATATTATAAGTGAATGGATTAGTGATAATGCCTTTTATCGTAAATTAATCAGAAATTATATTTATAATACTGGGTTAATTACAACCAAAATTAAAAAAGATGCCAATGATGAAAAGAAAACATATCAAATGTATTATGATTATCAAGAAAAAATAAAAACTATTAAACACTTTCGGGTACTAGCCATAAATCGAGCTGAAAAAGAAAAAATAATAACAGTATCATTTCAATTTGATAAAGAATTTATTAAAAACAAATTAACCGAAAAAATAATTAAAAATCCCCAATCGTCAGTAGTAAATTTTGTAATTGATTGTATTGATGATTCTTTAAAGCGTCTTATTTTACCTAGTATAGAAAGGGAGATAAGAAGTGATTTAACCGAAAAAGCCTCTAAATTAGCAATTAATACATTTAGCAAAAACTTAGAAAATCTTTTACTTACTAGACCGATTAAAAAAACTAGAGTTTTAGGATTTGATCCAGCTTTTCGTACCGGTTGTAAATTAGCCGTGTTAAATGAAAATGGATCTATGGAAACAATTTCCGTAATTTATCCGCATGAACCAAAGAATGATAAAATAGGAGCAACAAAAATCTTAAGAGAAATAATAACTAAATACAATATCGGTTTGATTGCTATTGGTAATGGTACAGCATCTCGTGAAAGTGAAGCCTTCGTAGCTGAAGCAATTAAAGGTTTACCAGTAAAATATATAATAACTAGTGAAGCTGGAGCTAGTGTCTATAGTGCATCTCCTTTAGCTAAAGAAGAGTTCCCCGATTTATCAGTAGAGCAACGAAGTGCTATTTCGATTGGCCGAAGAGTTCAAGATCCTTTATCTGAATTAGTAAAAATTGATCCGAAAAGTATTGGAGTAGGCGAGTATCAACACGACGTTAATCAAAGTGAACTTAATTCTTCTTTAAATTTTACTATTGAAAAAATAGTTAATGAAGTGGGAGTAAACATTAATACTGCGAGTCCAAGTATTTTAAAATATATATCTGGCTTAACTAAAACCGCTATAAAAGCCATAACTAATTATACCAATAAAAATAATTTTAAAAATCGCTTAGAAATATTCAACTTAAAAGGTATAACTCCTAAAATATATGAACAAGCCATAGGCTTCTTAAGAATCAATGATGGTGATGAAATATTAGATAGAACTGCTATTCATCCCGAAAGTTATAATTTAACCAAACAATTATTAAGCAAATTAAATATTGATTTAAAAAATATTAACACAAAAGAGTTTAAAGAAATCATTAATAATATCAATATAGATAATTTTACTAAAGAGCTAAATACAGATAGATATACCCTTGAAGATATAAAAAAAGAACTATTAAATCCCGGTTTAGATCCTCGTGATGAACTGCCATCTCCCATCTTAAAAAGTGATATTCTAGACATTAGTAATTTAAAACCTGGTATGGAATTACAAGGAACTGTTCGCAATGTTACTTCATTTGGTGCTTTTGTTGATATCGGCTTACATGATGACGGTTTAATACACATATCTAAAATGAGTAAAAACTATGTTAAAGACCCCAATGATATATTAAAAACTGGTGATATAATTACGTGTTATGTCGATTCAATTGATAAAGAACGACAAAAAGTAGCATTATCTTTAATAAAGGAATGCTAAAATAAGATTGAGGTAATAAAATGAAAACAAAAAAAATTCCTATATATTTTATTTATTATATTATTTTATTATATTTAGAATTGATATTTCGAATATTTTGCATAAATAAATTTTTTTCCTTATCTATAATAAATATTTTATTATATTTAATTCCTATATCAATCTTTATGAGCATAATAAGTAAAATCCTGAGTAACAAAAAAAACTATTATATATCTTTAGCACTTATATCATTATTGACTCTTTATTTTTGTATTGAATTAGTTTTTGAACGGACATTTAATGTTTTTTTCTCATTATCAACTCTAGGACTTGCTAATCAAACTCTATCATTTCTTGGTGAAACAATTTCATCTATCATGACAAATATAATTCCTATTTTTCTTTTATTTATTCCCTTAATATTAACTATAATATTTCATAAAAAAATTGATTACTTCAAATGTAATAAAAAGGAATTATTAATTTATATAATTAGTATAATTATAAGTATTTTATTATTTTTAGGTAGTTTATTCATTAACAAAGAAATATATGATTTATATTTTAATTCCAATAATTTAACTTTGTATAAAGAAAAAATGGGAGTTATCTCAAGCCTTGGTTTCGAAATAAAAAGCAAAATATTAAAAAAAGATGAAGAAATTGAATTTATTCCTAATATAGAAGTACCATCAGATAAAGAACCTGAGCCTGAAGTAATAACATATAACAATTTAGATATAGATTTTAATTATTTAATTAGTAATGAAAGTAACTCAACACTAAAGAGTATACATGAGTATTTCTCTCAAGAAGAAGGAACTAAAAAAAATAAATATACTAATTATTATCAAGGTAAAAACCTAATCTTAATCGTTGCTGAAAGCTTCAATTCCATCGCTGTCGATAAAAATTTAACGCCTACATTATATAAACTAGTAAATAACGGCTTTACTTTTGATAATTTCTATTCACCAGTCATATTAAGTACAATAGGTGGAGAATATCAAGTTTTAACAGGACTTTATCCAAATATATCTCTTCTCTCTTCTATCTGGCGTAAAAAAGAAAATAACTACCTATTTGGCATCGCTAATAGATTCAAAGATTTAGGATATAACACTTATGCATATCATAATAATCAATACAATTTTCAAAATCGCGATAATTATTTAAAATCCTTGGGATTTACAAACTATCAAGGTTGTTATAACGGCTTAGAAACCAAAATTAATTGTCGTATATGGCCACAAAGCGATCAAGAATTAATTGAAGCAACATTTGATGATTATAAATCAAGTACCAAACCATTTATGACCTACTATGTTACTGTAAGTGGCCATATGGGCTATAATTGGGGCAACGCCATGAGTAAAAAACATTATGACAAAGTCAAAGACCTTCCATATAGTGAAGATATTAAAGCCTATTTAGCCACGCAAATAGAACTAGATTTAGCCTTAGAAACCTTAATTAATAAATTAACAGAAAATAATATTATAGATGACACAGTTATAGCTTTAGTCGGTGATCATTATCCTTATGCTATATCTCTAGACCATATTAACGAAGTCTCTAATTATGAACGAGATGAGATTTTCGAAATAAATAGAAGTAACTTCATACTATGGAATAATAAAGAAAAAAATGTTAAAATAGAAAAAGTAGGCAGTCAAATCGACGTACTGCCTACACTATATAATTTATTTGGAGTATCATATGACTCGCGATTGATTATCGGCAAAGATATCTTAAGCGATACAAGTGGTTTAGCTATATTTGCCAATCAAAGTTGGATTAGTGATTATGGTAGATATAATGCTAGTAAAAACGAATTTATAAAGACAACCGATGACAACATACCTGAAAATTATGTTAATACCATGAATCAAATAGTATCTAACAAAATAAAAATGAGCAAGTTATTATTAGAATATAATTATTATAATAAAGTATTGGAGAGTAGTGATTAATATGTGTGGAATAACGGGACTAGTAAGTAACGAAAAAAATAAAAAAATTATTATCAAAAAAATGACTGATCGAATAATTCATCGTGGTCCAGATGCAGAAGGATATTACATCGATAGGAATGTAGCTTTAGGCCATCGTCGTTTATCTATTATTGATTTATCAAACGGTAAACAACCAATGTATAATGAAGACAATACAGTAGTAGTAGTATTTAATGGTGAAATATACAATTATATTGAATTAAAAAACGAATTGTCAAAAAAGCATACGTTTAAAACTAATTCTGATACTGAAGTTTTAGTTCATGGCTATGAAGAATACCAAGAAGACTTACCTAAACATTTAAGAGGAATGTTTGCTTTTGCCATATGGGATAAAAAGAACAAAACACTATTTGCTGCTCGAGATCATTTTGGTATTAAACCACTTTATTATACTTTACAAAATAATGCCTTATTATTTGCATCAGAAATAAAATCATTTTTAGAATACCCTAACTTTAAACAAGAATTAAATACTAAATTATTAGGACCATATTTATCATTTAATTTTACCCCCACAGAAGAAACTTTTTTTAAAAATGTATTTCGTTTAAATCCAGGTCATTCATTAACTTATAAAGACGGTAATATAAAAATAAATAAATATTTTCAAGTAACATTTAACGAAAAAAAAGAAAATTATCAAAAAACAGTAGATTTAATATCCAAAACAATGAAAGACGCTGTAGAAAGACACATGATAAGTGATGTTGAAGTTGGATCCTTTCTATCTTCAGGAGTAGATTCTTCATATATAGTAGCGCTTTCCAAACCCGATAAAACATATACAGTAGGTTATGACATACCTAAATATAATGAAATAGATTATGCTAAAGATTTAGCAGCTAAATTAAATATTCAAAATAAGAGTAAAAAAATAACTAAAAAGGAATATATGAAAATTATTCCTAAGATAATGTATCATATGGATGAACCATTAGCTGATCCTGCAGCTGTTGCTTTATATTTTGTTTCTAAACTTGCTAGCGAAGATGTAAAAGTTGTTTTATCAGGAGAAGGAGCAGATGAATTTTTTGGCGGTTACAATTACTATCGTGAAGAAGTAGATTTTAATTTTTATAACAAAATTCCGTTTTTCCTTCGTCGTATAATAGGGAAAATATGTGGTTTACTACCCGAAATGAGAGGAATAAACTTTTTAGTACGCCGTGGTCAAACTTTGGAAGAAGGATATATCGGAGTAAATAAAGTATTTAGTGAAAAAGAGCGTAAAAAAGTTTTAAAAGTAGAAGATAAATTACAAAATAAAGAAATAACCAAACCTATATTCGAATTACATAAAAATGATTCTAATATTATTAAGATGCAATCTATAGATATTAATTTTTGGTTAATGAAAGATATCCTTCAAAAAGCTGACCGTATGACTCTGGCCAATTCTCTTGAAGGACGAGTTCCATTTATTGATACTGAAGTATTCAAAGTAGCAAGTTCACTTCCATTAGAATATAAAGTTACTGAGGAAAATACTAAAGTTGCTTTAAGAGATGCTGCTAAAAAAGTAATTCCTAATGAATCATATAAAAAGAAAAAATTAGGATTCCCGGTGCCTTTAAGAGAATGGATGAAGGAAGACGATTTTTATAATTTAATTTATAAAGAGTTTACCGGTAAAAATGCTAAAAAATTCTTTAATCAAAAATATATAATTAAATTATTAAATGATCATAAAAATAATAAAAAAGATAATTATAAAAAAGTATGGACCATATATACATTCTTAATTTGGTATAAAGAATTTTTCAATTAATTATGAAAAAGTAATATAAAATACTTGAATTATCATATAATTATGGTATAATTTATATTACTTGGACATGCGGGTGTAGTTTAATGGTAGAGCTCTAGCCTTCCAAGCTAGTAACGTGGGTTCGATTCCCATCACCCGCTCCATTTGAATACAACTTACGGACTGTAAAAAGTTCGTAAGTTTTTATTTTATATAAAAGCAATGTTCTCTTTCT
>CALWAM010000057.1 GCA_944373135.1 uncultured Bacilli bacterium
TTCTAAGTTTAGCTCCATTTTATAATACTTAATATTATTATAACAATTTATATCAATAAAAAAAAGACCTATAGTTTTGGTCCTTTAGGTCCAAGGAAATCATCAAGACGATGATATTCTTCTTCTAACAATGTCTCTTCGGGATTATAGCCAGTTTCTAATAATTCATTATCAGTATAGAAATGTTCTTCATTATAATCAGTTTCTAATTCTTCTTTCTTAGGAAATAGAGTAGAAATATATCTAGTTAATATTTTCTTTTCAGTGGTTTTAATTCCTTTTTTAGCATGATAGTCAAGCTCTTTTTCAACTAAGGATTTAATTTTAGAAATTAAATGATCTAAGCCTTGAAAATATGCATATTCTTCTAAATAGTCTATAAATTCGTAATCGTAATCACTAGGAAAATAAGCTTTGATTCGTCTAGATATATACCTTTTTATACTACTACCAAGGCTATTAGATATGCCATATTTTCGTAGTTCGTCAATTATCTTCAATCTCCTTTTCATGGTTTTATTTTGAAAATTTGGAGCAAGACTAGGAGAATTATCATTTTCTTTTTTAAATGGTTTAATATTATATTGTTGATAAATTTCTCTAATTAGTTTTATATAATAATTAATTTTCTTTTCTCTTTCTAAATAATCTTCATATATGGAGTAAATGGCATTTTCATTAAGATTGTTAAAAAAATTACCATAACAACTTGGACACATGGCAGTTAGCTCGTTATTAATATTTTCCATAAAAAGGCCTTCTTTCACTAATTAAATTATATCATGTAAATAGTTTAGACACAATATTTATTATATTACCTATGCCTTTAGTCATGAAGTTTTCAATTCCTAATGATATGGTTTGACCAGTTTTAGATATTGGCGAGGAATAATCTTTATAATCAGAAACGGTATACTTTTTAATATCTATTTCTTCCCCATTTTTAACATCATTTTCAAATTCTTCAATTTTTTCTTCCGTTAATACGGTCTTTTGACTAACTTTAGTTTGATAATAGCCACTTTCTAAAGCTAAGGAATAACCAATATAAATAATTAATAAAGTATAAAAGGGAATCCAAAAGAAACGAGAATTATTTTTCTTTTTCATTATTTATCTCCTTTATGAAATCAGCGATGGTTTGGGAAATTAAATCAATGGTATTACTAACTTCCTCTATAGTATTATATTGACCACCCATTTCTAATAGAATAGTATTAGGATGAAAATCTTGATTATAAATACCATT
This sequence comes from uncultured Bacilli bacterium, assembly GCA_944373135.1. Lineage (GTDB taxonomy): Bacteria > Bacillota_I > Bacilli_A > RF39 > UBA660 > CALWAM01. Next base: position 1,250 of record CALWAM010000057.1, read on the forward strand.
TACGCCTGGGCCATATTTTTGATAAATTCCTCTTGATAATGCAGTATTTATCTTTTTAATACGATTGTTTAATTCGCTAGCGACATCTAAATTTGCTTGATAATTATCATGTTCTTTCCCAACAACAAATAATATTTTGGCATAGTTTTTATTATTCCATGATAAGGTAGTCTTGTCTTTTACAGAAGAATCACGGTGAAAATCGATAAAAAAGTTAAGACTGGGATACTCTTCCTTAGCTTGGTCTAATAAAATTCTACTAGCTTTATAGGAATAACTATAATTCCAACCACTAGAATTTAATATTGATTTGATTGAATCAGTTTCTACAATAGTTGGAATGCCATAGTCATTTAATTTTTCACTAAGAAGATATGCTCCTATTTGAACAGTGGGATTAATATTATAAGGCGCCAAATAATCGGCTTTGTACTCTTCAGTTTGATGAGTATTATAAATATAGACTAGCGGACTGGTTAAAGTTTCTTCTGTTATTTCTTCAATCGTCTCAGAAATATCTGTTTCGTTAAAAACTGGAGTCGAATTATTTAGATTTAAATCAGTATTTAAACTATAATTAAGTAAATTTTCGGGCTTAGTTATATTTAAAATATTTAAAAAATTATAATCATTTAGTTGATTATTAAAACCGGTTATTAAAAAATATTTTAAATATTTATTAGGATTCATTTTCGTATTATTGAATTTAGAAAACAAAATACGAAATGTATATGAAAAGCTTAAATAAATAATAATTATAATAAATATAAACTTGATAATGTAATGCTTAGATTTGGTTTTAAATCTTTTTTTCATATAATCATCCCTTTTTTTGATTATATAAAAAAAGACATATATTTTATGTCGATTTTTATAATATTATATTATTTAAGGCTTTGGAAATAATGCTACTTATTTTATGAATATGAAAATTTATATCAGTAGTTGTAAAAAGATTATTTTCCGTTTTATAAACGATTGGAGATCCTATTGATATAATGGGAATATTAAAAGTTTTATAATTAATTTCTTTATTCGTGTTTAAAACACTTCCTGGAACGATACCAGCATCATTTATTTCAATAACATGGTTAAGATTATATATATCGGAAGTTACCAATGAATCAATAATTATAATTATATTAGGTTTAAGATTATGAACTAACATTTTAATTATGTTAAAGGAACTTATTCCAGTATTATTTATAACATCAGGATTAAAAATAGCTAGCTTAGGAACAGTTAAAAAATCATAGTGATATGTTGCCATAATATTTTGGGTACTTATTGGACCGAGGGAATCAGCTAATATTTTACTATTACCCAAACCAATTAATAAAAATCTACTAGGATTATTATACTTTTTTAACATTACTCTTAATATTTTATTTAATTCATTGGTTATTTTTTCTTCTTTAGTGTATAATGATTTATCGTTAAATGTTATAGTAAAATAATCTCCTTTTTTAAAATACTTATCTCGTTCTTTAATAATAAAATGTTTTTTTATACCATAACTAGTTGTGGTTTCATCCTTTAAATATTTATTATTATTGTTTAATTTTGCAGAATCTAAAATCGTATATTGTCGCATATTATCACCTTTTTTATTATGGAAATTTATATTAATTATATACTTGCATATACCTTAATTATTTGATAAAATCTATATGTATATGGGAAGGAGCGAAAGAATGGCAAATATTAAAAGTTCTAAGAAAGCTATTAAAGTTATTGCAAAGAAAACTGAAAATAATCATGAATTAAAAGCACGTGTAAAAAATTCAATCAAAAAATGTGAGAAAGCTATTCTTAGTAAAGACATCGAAGCTGCTACATTAGCGATTAAAGAAGTTCAAAAAAATATTGATAGTGCTACAAGTAAAGGTTTAATAAAAAAGAATACTGCTGATAGACAAAAATCAAGATTAAATACAAAAGTTAAAGAAATGAAGTAGTTGAATACTTCTTTTTTTTATGATAGGATGATTTTGGTGATTATGGTGAAAAAATACTTTCTTTCTTTTATACTAATAATTATTTTGGCTTTAGAAATCTTTAATATAGATAGCATTACTAATAAAGTAGCATCATTTATTATGAATAAGCCAAGTGTTCTTGTCTTACCTAATAATGAATATAAAAAGAATCTTAATGTAGAATTTGTTAAGGAAAATAACGAATTTATTCCCTTTAGTAAACAAGATATAATTGATATATATTATTCGGTTTTAAATAATGGTTGGGAAGATTTTACTTTTTATTGTCCGAGCGAGTATGAAGATTGTATCAAAGACTTAATTGATATTAGTAATGATACTAATCTACTTACCAATATTAATAACTTTGTTCATCCTTTTAATTCTTTTAGTAATATTGAAACGACATATGATATTTCGGGAGAAGTCAATATAAAAGTAACTAAATTATATACCGATGAAGAAATTGATATTATAGAAGATAAAATAGATAATATTTATAGTGAGATAATAAATGATAAGATGAATTCAGAAGAAAAAATATTAACTATTCATGATTATATTATAAATAATGCAAAATATGATATTGCTATGAATGAAACTAAAGAAAGCATTTATCATTCTAATAAAGCTTTAGGTCCTTTAGTGGAGGGATACGCAATATGTAGCGGTTATACGGATGCAATGGCGTTATTTTTAATAAAATTAGGAGTTCCTAATTATAAGATTTCTAATGATAATCATGTATGGAATGGTCTTTATATAAATGGGAATTGGTATCACTTAGATCTGACATGGGATGATCCGGTTAGTGACAACGGAAAAGATTATTTATTACATCAATATTTTCTAATAGATACTGAAGAGATGCTAAATTTAAGTGAAGGTACTGATGAGCACAATTTTGACAGATCAATATATTTAGAATTTAATATGGAAAAAGACATTTAGTTAAAATTTAAATGTCTTTTTCTATGGCTTTTATGGTATTTTCAAAGTTATTATAATCAGTTATATACCACTTTACCGGCAATTGATTATTAAAAAAAGTATATTGGCGTTTGGCATAATGACGAGAATTTTTTTGAATAAGTTCAATACATTCTTCTTTAGAGATATTTCCTTTTAAATATTCAACAACTTCTTTATAACCGATACCAGTTTGTAGGGCTTTACTATTTTGATAGTCATTAATATAATGCTTTACTTCATCAACTAAGCCATTATTAAACATATCAATGACTCTTTTATTTATTCGTTTATATAAAGTTTCACGGTCGGTTGTTAAACCAATAAAATAAACATCATTATACAATAATTTATCACTTTTATTAGAATTATAAGTATTATTTTCTAATTTAGATAAAAGTCTTTCTAAACGGCGCCGATTGTTAAAATCAACATTAGTTGCAATATTATATTTTTTTATTTTATCGATTATTTCATTTATTGACAATGAAGAATAATCTTTATGATTTTCAGCAGCGAAATCATAATTGTATAAAGCGGCTTTAATGTATAATCCTGTACCACCTACTATTATAGGGACTTTATTTCTAGATAATACTTTATTTATTATATTTCGCGCATCTTTTTGATAATCATATACGGTATAATTATCAGTAACTTCTTTAATATCAAATAAATGATGAGGAATATTATCTTTTTCTTCTTCAGTTATCTTGGCAGTACCAATATCTAATCCTCTATAAACTTGCATACTATCAGCATTTATAATTTCACCATTATATTTTTTAGCTAAATCAATACTAAGGTTAGTTTTGCCGACACAAGTTGGTCCTAATACTACTAATATCATAATATCACCTTATATTTTTAATTAAACAAAAAGACTTAGTCTCTTTTGCTTCTATTTAATGATAATTCATCATTTTTGTTTACTAAGTCTTTAGCTTTTACTATTCCTTGGATTATTCCCTTAAAATCGCATTGACCAAGGCATTCTCTTGGTGATTCAAATTCAGAACCAATGGTTTTACCTAAAATAGCTTGAGATAATGGTGATTTAAATGTTATATGTGTTACATTTTCTTCTTGACCATCTATTTGAACAGTTAACTCATCAGGTTCTTCATCATCATAAGATATTAATAAAGATACTATATCCCCTATTTCAACAGCATCATTTTCTGATGAATAATCAATTTCAACAACTGATGAATTTTGAAGAATCTCCATGATTCTTTTTTTCTCAGCACTTAATCTAGACAATTCTAAAAGTAAACTAAGATCTTTTTCATTAGGTGACAATGAAGTACTACTTTTAGTATCTTTATGATTACTAATTAATAAATCTAAAGCATCATTAATAGATTGTAATCTACTTTTTAAACTGTTTACTTCTTTCGCACTTAGTATATTATTCATTATTATTTCCTCCTTTTTGATGCATTTTTTTATTTT
>CALWAM010000058.1 GCA_944373135.1 uncultured Bacilli bacterium
CATATGGAAAATAAAACGAGAGAATTATTAAATAATTTAAATTTAAAAAATGTTATTGCTCCTGAGGATGGAATAATTATTGAAATATAATGTAAAAAAATAATTTTTATTTTACATTTATATGGTATAATTAATATGATAGGAAGAGGTTATTATGAATATTATAGTAGGTGATTTATTAACTTTTGAGGGAAAAAAGTATATTGTACTGAGTGTATTATTTTATCAAGATAAAAAATATTATTTTACTAATTTGGTAAAAGATAATGAAGATTTAACAGGAGAATATTATATTTTTACATTAAATAATTATAATTTAGATATGGTAGTTGATGATCAATTAAGGGAAGTTTTATTGCCTAAATTTGAGATGGCTATTAAAAATGAAATTAATAATTTAAGTTCTTGTATAGAAAATTAATAAAAGGATAATTACAGGTGAGGGATTTATATGAAATCATATGCAGAAATAAAAGAAGAAATTAATAATTTAATAAATAAGGGAAAATTTACTGAAAGTGAGTTAAAGCAAATTGCAGATAGTATTAATAAGCATGATACGAAAGAAAAAAAAGAGTTATTTAGTTATTTTTTAGTACACTTGTATAAATATGATTCAGTTATTAAATATTTTCAAGATAATAGTGATAAATTAGAAATGGGTATAAATAATTATAAAAAATTCTTTAAAGAAATAAGTGGATTATCTGATGGTGAAGTTAATGAAATTTTTCTACTTAACGGAATGTCGGTAGATAAAATTAAAGAATATATTGACTTATTAGAGGAATTAAAATCTTTAGAAAAACAAGCTGATATAGAAGGAGTTTCTATTTTAGAATGGTTAGAAAAAGATATAGCTAATTTAGAAAATAAAAAGAATATTGAATTAGATGATTTTAAGAAAACTATTGAAATGATAGAAAGTGTTTTAAAAGAAAAAAGAGTTAATATGACTGTGGAAGAATTGCAACAAGAGATAGATAGATTAGCTAAAGAACAAGAAAATATTGTTAAAAATTCTTTTGGTGGTCCTAGTAGTGAACAAGAAGAAAGATATCATGAAATTAATAATATAATAACGAAAACTAAAAAAGAAATTTCTTGGAGAAATGAATATAAGGATTATAGTATAGAAGAATTAAAAGCTAAAATAGCAAATTTAAGAGAAGAACAAAGAAATATTGCGGTTAATTCTATGGAGTATCCTAATGAAGAAGATGAGCGAAGATATCATGAAATTAATGAATTAGTTTCTTTATTAGAATCAGAAATAGTAAGAAAAAATCGTCCAGTTTACTTAAATTATTCTGATGAAAAAATAAGGGAAGAAATTAATAAATTAAAAGAAGAACAACATAATATAATGGTTACCGCTCAAGAGTATCCTACTCAAGAAGAGCAAGCAAGGTTTCATGAAATTAATGATCTAGTTAATAAAATGCAAAAAGAGTTGGAAGCAAGACAAAGTAATCCATATAAAAAATATGAATTTATGAGTATTGAGGAATTACAATCAGAAATTAATAAATTAAAAAATAATTCTTCTGTTGTTAAAGAAAAATACGATAAACTTATTGAAAGAAGAAAAAAACAAATTGAAATAGTTAAAAAAAGAAATGATAAAATTAATATCACTAAAGAGTCCAGAAAAGATTTATTATATAAGAGTTTGGCAGCAATAGCGGGATTTGGTGTTGGATTTACATTATCTGCTGTTCCTGGAGTGGGACAAGTAAGAATGGTACTTGCAACAGCAAAATTAGTTACTTCGGCAGTTAATGTTTGGACTAATAAACATCCGGAGGGAAAGGTTGCTAAAATAATAGATATTACTAAAGATAAAATTAGTGAATTTGGGGATAAATTTCCGCGAATATCAGCTGCTGTTAATTCTGCATATGAAAAAATTAAAAAAGTTACAGCGAATGAAAAAGTTAATTGGTTTATAAATGGCATGTCAGCTGGATATATTACCGGAAATGTCATTGAGTTAGTTAGCGGAAAAACTTGGCTTGAAAATTTAAGACCGAATCCGGAACCAGCTCCGACACCGGAAGTGGTTGTAAAACCGGAATCAACACCAGATCCAACGCCAGTTCCTGTGGCAAATCCAGTTGATATACCTGATATTAAACCTGGAGAAGTATTTGATTTAAGTGGTATTAGTGAGGGATTAGCTTCTTCTGATTCTGAAAATTTTGTAAATTTATTAACTTCAGCGGGGAAAGATGCTGTAGTAGATAAGATAGTGACCCTACCTGATGGAACACAAATGGTACATTTTCTGCAAAGTAATGGATTAGGATATGCATGGTTTAACTTAGATGATGTTAAAAATTATTTAGAAGCGACATCGCAAGTTGTAGAGACGGTTGCAAAAACTATGTAAGGAGAGTATAGAATGTTAAAAGATAAAGTTGTTCAAAGTGAAAATGGTAGACAATATTATGTTTTAGAAGAAATAAATTATGATAATAAAAAATATGCTTTAGCTTTAGAGTGTGATATAGATAATGATTTAATTAATAAAGATGATTATATTGTAATGGAAGTTACAATGAATGGTGATGATTTATTTTTAAAAAATATTAATGACGATGATTTGGCAAAAAAAGTTATTAGTTTATTATTTAATAAAGTTAAAAATTAAAGGATTGGAGATAATGGTATGGATAGATTAAAAAATAAGGTAGCAATTATTACTGGAGCTGGAGCAGGAATGGGTAAGGAAACTAGTATTTTATTTGCTAAAGAAGGATGTAAAGTAGCAGTTTTTGAGATTAATGAAAAAGACGGAAAAGATACAGTAGAAATAATAAATAATCAAGGAGGAATAGCTAAGTTTTGGCAAGTAGATGTTTCGAATGAAGAAATGGTTAAAAATGCTATTAATGAAGTAATAAAAGAATTTGGTAAAATTGATATATTAATTAATAATGCGGGAATTGTGGGAGTAGATAAAAAGATACATGAATTAACAGTTGAAGAATGGGATCAAGTATTTAATGTTGATGTAAAAGGAGTATTTTATTGTACTAAATATGTTATTCCATATATGTTAGAAAACAAGGAAGGAAGTATAGTTAATATTTCTAGTATTTATGGGACTTTAGGATCTCATGAATTAACTCCTTATCATGCAGCTAAAGGAGCAGTATTTGCAATGACAAAGCAAGATGCTATTAGTTATGCTAAAAATAATATAAGAGTTAATTCTATCCATCCTGGGACAATTATGACGCCACTTGTTAAAGAATTAGGATCAAGAATGGATGGGGGATTAGAGGCTTATGAAAAGTTAATGAGTGAAAAGCATCCAATTGGTCATGCTGGTGAACCGATCGATGTTGCTTATGGTTGTTTATATTTAGCTAGTGATGAAGCTAAGTTTGTAACAGGTGCTCAGTTATACATAGATGGCGGATATTCTGCAATGTAATTTTATAAAGTTGAATAAGAGAATAAATTTGTTTATTCTTTTTTTGTTTAGTAAATAGTCTTATGTTAAATAAATCATATTAAAGTTATAAATTAAACCATGAGTTTATTTGGCTAAACCAAATTTCTCTTGTGTTATTTATAATCCGGTATATAATGAAATTATTGAATGAGGAGGATATTATGAATACAAAAACAATTGGAGAAACTATAAGTTCTTTAAGAAAACAAAATAATATGACACAAAGTGACTTGGCGAAGAAAATGAATGTTACTGATAAAGCAGTATCAAAGTGGGAAAGAAATTTATCTTATCCAGATATTACTTCTATTTCGAAATTGGCAAAAATTTTGGGCGTTGACAGTTCGTATTTAATTGATTTATGTGGCGAGAAAAACGTTATGAAAGATAAAGTAAGAAACAATGATCTTATAAACAATGCATGTATTGCTGTAAGTTTAGCTATGGGAATTGCAGTAATTGTTTTAAATATTTTTAATCAAGTAGAAATAAAAAATGCTATAACTTTATTAAGTATTGGGTTGGTAAGTATTAGTTTTTATATGTTAAATAATAGATAGTATAGTTAATCTTCTTTTTTTTAATATGGTTATGGTATAATTAAAGACATAAAATAATTGAATATTTTTATTTATAAAATAATTTATGTAAAAGGCGATTAGTTAATTATGGAAATATTAGAAGTAGTTTTTGGAAATTCTTGTTATATGTCAATGAAAAAAGTTCTTTACAAAATAATGAAATATTGTTATTTAATTTACTTCTAAATGTTGGAGATTTATCAAAAATTGATGAAAATCAAATCGTTATACCAAAATATTTATGTAATGAAAGAAATAATTATTCTTTTAAAAAAGAAGTAGCAATTATTAATAAATCTATAAAGGAAAAAAAGAAAATAAGAATTTGGACTAGTCATTATGATGTATATTCTTCTTTAATTATGTTGTACGTTTGTAAACTTGTTCAAAAAAATAATTATGAGTTGTATGTTATATATAGTGACGAATATAGTAAAGATTATATTTCTCCTAGTATGGTTGATTCAGATAATTTCGCTAATTTATCACAAATAGAACATAAATTAAGTGATAATGAAATAAATAATTTTGCTAATGAATGGATTAAGATTGTTAGGGATAACTCGGAAATGAGGGTACTGGAAAATGGCAAAATAAAATCTGTCTCTATTAATTATTATGATAATTTAATTTTGGAAAAACTTAAATTATTAGGGCAAGTTAAAGTAGCTAAGTTAGTCGCGTTGTTAATGAGTGAAGTTTATCTAGCAGATAGTTTATATGTTTATTTAATAAATAGACTAATAAAAAATAATAAAATAAAAATAGTAAATGAGAATAATAATCGTTTTTTTGATAATGTTATAGATATAACTAAATGATGAGGTGAGGTAATTATGAAGTATTTAGGAAGTAAAACAATAGAAACTGATAGATTAGTATTAAAAGCACAAACTATGGATGAACAATATTATTTATGGAAAGTATTAATGATCCCAGAAGTTAACAAATATTTTTTAACTGTACCGCAAAGATTTAGAGAAAAATTATTGGATTGGAATCTACAAAAAGAATATTATGAAGAAGATATAAAACATGCTAATGATAAAGATGTATTTAGATGGAGTATATTTTTAAAAGAAACTGGTGAATGTATTGGGCGTCTTTCTTGTCATGAGAGAAAGGTAGAAGATGATTCTATTAATGATCCCAGTATAAGAGGTGTTGGGTGGTTAATAGATCCGAAGTATCAAGGAAAAGGATACGCTACCGAAGCTGCTAAAGGAATGATAGATTACATGTTTTTAAAATGTGAAATTAAAGAAATTATTACTGGAGCAGCTATTGTAAATGTACCTTCTTGGAGGATAATGGAAAAATTAGGCTTTGAAAGATTAAACAGAACTCGTATGGTACAATATACTTTTATTGATGAACCAGTAGAAGATTTTGAATATATTCTTACCAAACAAAAGTATTTAGAATTTAAAGAAGACAAAGAAAAGTAATAAGGAAGTGACTAAATGAACGAAAATCAGGATAAAGTGTT
>CALWAM010000059.1 GCA_944373135.1 uncultured Bacilli bacterium
CCAAAAATCATCTTTATTTATTTTTTCTCGTAACTTTATTAGCACTATGCAACACCTTCTTTATATCTTCTAAAAATTTTTTAGTATTAAAATCCATAAAAAACCATACAAAGAAAACAATTAATAATAAATAAGCTAAAGTAGCACTAGAAATTAAAGTAAAAAATTGTTCATCTCGAATTTGATCGATTAATACGTAAGCAAAAAATACATATATAATTAAAAAATACTTATTATTATTATTATTTTTTACTTTCAAATAAAACATAGACATTAAATATCCAAACAAAAATTGCAATATAATTACCCCAATATAACCGAAATCAAAGAAATATCTTCTAAACGAAGTATATACATTACTTGCATCACTGCCGAAGTAAGTCCATTCTAAACTACCAGCTTTTAAATATTCAATTATATTTAATTTATTCAGAACATAATATATACCAGAAAAAGTTTCATTTCCTATGTAAGGTCCATGAATAGGAACATTTGCTAAAAATCTATTTAATGAGGGAATAGAAGTACCTATATAAAATGTTAAATAATCATAAATATTTGACCCCATACTCCTACCTACAATAGGTAAAACTACACAAAAAATAATTAAAGATAGACCTATAGCTAAAAATGAATAACCAAATATTTTTCTAGAAATTTTTTTATCATTGCTATTCTTATTTCTATAAATTATAAAAATCAACATAAATAAAGCCACAATCATATGCATCATTATTGACCTTCCTGAATTCAATAATGTAACAAATAAACATAAAATTATAGGAATAGAATATATTAAAATTCTTTTTAATTTATCTTTCGCAAATATATTATTTACCACAATATACATGTATATTACCAATAAAACATCACAAATTTTTTTGAATTGTTTAACTATAAAATTAATATCTATGTTATCTTTAGCCAAATCAGTACTAAATAATCCAATTTTAGTCCTATAAAAACTTAATAATTCTCCTAAATTGTTAGAATAAAAATCATAATAATTACAAATACGTTTAATTTCTAAGATTAATAATGTGATAGTCAACAAAATTCCAAAAATAGTTAAATAAAATTTATAATTTTCTATTTTAATTATTTTTATACTTTTTATATTATTTACTTTTGAATTATTATATTTTTTTCTGACAACATACTCGCCAAAGACAAAAGATATTAGGCCACTAACTATAATAAAAATAGTAAAAAAAGATAATTTTTCTGTATTCCAAGAAAAAGTACCTAACCACGCAAAAAAAGTACAAAAACTAAACATCAATAAAGATATCACACTAGGTGATAAAATATCTTCATCAAACTTTTTATACACAAAAAATGCCAATAATAACAAAATTATTATCAAAAATAAATACATATTAATCAACTCTTTCAAAACTTGATTTATCCGGAAAAGCTTCTTCAAAAGCATTAATCAACTTATTTTTTTGTTCTATAAAATCTTCATCTGACAAATCTACCGGATCATTAATACACATAATTTTATAAGTACCACTTATAATTTCATTACATATATTCTTGTTTATTTTAGAAATATAAGACTTACCAATTTTAGGATTTCTAGGAATAAAGTTACCTTCTAACATATTCCAATTTTTTAAAAGCCATAAATTAACGTCATTATTTGCTCTAAATTTATTCATACTTGTATTTTCCATTACATCAGGCTCTAGTTCCCATATTTTTTCAAATGTACTTTTTTTTAAAGAATTACACAAATGATATTCTGTCATTCCTGTAAAATGATTAAATGGTAACAATAATAAAGTTTTAAATATATCTTTACCATACTTTAAACTAAACCATTTACTAAAATTATTTTTAATAACTTCTTTTTTATGAAAATATTTATTTAAAATTCTTGTATTATTAAAATCTGTATAACCAGCATCAGATACCATAGGAACTATACCTAAAACAGCCGAATCACAAGGTAAACCATTCTTAAAAAAATCACTAGGTTCTACTTTATTAAGTATAAATAGATCGTCATTAAAATAAACAAAATTTTCACTTAAATCTTTAATTCTATGAAAATTAATTTCTATTGCTTCCGAATTAAAAGTAGGCAAATATTTCTTAGGCATGTACATATCGTGATTCATTATTACCAATTTTTCATTTTTGGTATTTAACCAACTAGGTATTTGTCCACATGTTACAAAATAAATTTTATTGACCCAAGGTGCATATTTTTCAACACCTCTAAACCAATATTTCAATGTCCCCCAATCCCTATACCTATTTTTACTATAATTAACTTTAGTAGATTGAACAGAACTATTTAAAAAATCATTTAAATATTTATTTTTTTCCTTTTGCCACTTTTCATCATTACCATCAACCCATGTTATTACAAAATCAATTTTTTCATTTGGTGTCAAAATATCACTCTTTTCTACATAAATTAATATAATAATTATTCAATTTTTTTGCTTCATTATCAATACTAAATTTAGTATCTTTCATAATTTTTGAACAATCTTTTCTTTTAATTTTTGATAATTCAAGTATTTTATTTGCCCACAATTCATAATTATCCTTAAGGGATAGTCTAACAATATTATTTGTAACATCAATATCTCTAGGTAACGTTTCATTACATATTACCGGTAATCCGGAGACTTGTGCTTCTATAGCTACAATTCCCAACCCCTCATAATGTGAAGGAAAAATAAAGACATCCATTGCTTGATAGTAATCCTCCGGATTAGTAACATCATTTATTAAAATCACATGATTCTTTAATTTCAACTCTTTTATTTTTTCCTTAATCATATTTTTAAGTGAACCACTACCTATTAATAGCAATTTTACATCACAATTTAAATTAACCATAAAATTCAATAATTCAATAATAAAATTATGATTTTTTTCCGGTTCTAATCTACCAATATGGCCAATAACTATTTCATCACTTAAATTCAATTCTTTTCTAATCTTTTCACGATTTTTTTTATTATATTTAAATTTAGTAATATCTATAGAATTATTAATAACAACAAATTTCTTGTTTTTAAATAAAAACCTTCCAGCATCAACTGTGCATGCTACATAATCTGTAGCTAATTTTTTCCCTAGCCAAATAAGTGGAACATTTCGAATAGAATGACTAAAAGTTGCAGCATATTTAGTTTGATGACTATGTAAAATCCTAACCTTAATTCCATACTTTTTAGCATAATAAAAATAAAATGGTGCCGCATTTGCCATATTGCAATGTATAATATCATAATCATGATTTTGCTCAAAAAAGGTTTTTATATTATTCATAACTTTAAATATATTTTTAATAGAAAATTTTGGTAATAAAAAAACTTTCCCACCATTTCTTTCAATTTCATTTTTATAATTTGATCCACTTACATCATGCGTAACAAAATCCATATTTATTATATTAAAATCCAACTTACGGTAATAACTCATTAGATAAGTTTCTACTCCACCACAATAGTTTAAACCCGGACTTATAGATAAGACTTTTATTATTTTATTAGAAACTTTTGTCATATTTTTTACCAAAAAATTTAGCCTTTAAAAAGCTGCTTCCTTTCTTTATCCAATTAACTTTTTCAATATTCAATAAAGGTACTTCTTTATATGTATAACCTTTAGTATTAAGCCATACATCTAACAATAATTCACTAACTCTACCATAAAATCTACCATGGAAACTATCATATTGTGAATTATCAACTTTTTTTTCTAGTTCAAACAAAATATCAAATAGCCAAGTACAATATTCATTTAAAATATCACGTTTCATAATAAACATATTAAACATATGTGCACTAGTTCTTTTTTTTAATAACTCAAATTCTTTATAATAATCTGGATATTTTTCTTGGATAATTTTACCTGTAATATCCAAAGGTTCAACATACATCGTATGTTCATAATGAGAATATAAAGTTTCTATGTAATAATTTCTCTTTTTAGGTAAAATTATATCATTACTTTTAATTAAATCACCAATTTCTTTATCGGATAAAATACGTTCAAATATATCCTTGCTTTTACTATTTCCTTTAAAATATCTCCTATAATGAACTAAACCAATATAATCATCTTTCAAATTTTTCCACGCCCAGTATAAACCAGTCAATTCGCAGAAATTAGAATTCTTTTTTGATATATTATCTCCAGTATTATCTCCTTTAAATTCTAAAGACTCTTTACCTTCACATCCTACATGTAAAGGTAAATAACTTTTATACTTTGGCATTTTATATTTTTTATGAGTAGCAACTACAACACTAATTTTCATACATTATCCTCCAATATTTAATTTGCACCAGTCCTCATTAGTACAGTTTTAATAGTTAATAATATACATTTAATATCTAATCTAATAGAACAATTTTTAGCATAATAATATTCAAGTTTTAACCTTTTATCATATTCATTTGAACTTCTTCCATTACATGCCCACCAACCAGTTAATCCTGGTTTAACACTTTGATAAATACTCGGATTACCACCATGAGATTCTAATTCCCCAGGAATTAACGGCCTAGGTCCAATAAGTGACATATCCCCTTTTAAAATATTAATAAATTGAGGTAATTCATCTAAACTAGACTTACGTAAAAACTTACCAACCTTAGTAATTCTTGGATCATTAGATAACTTTTGATACTTTTTCCATTCCTCTCGATATTTCTTTTGTTTAAGTAATTTTTCTAAAATCTCTTGGGAATTCATAACCATTGTTCTAAATTTATAAAATTTAAATATTTTTCCATTTTTTCCCACTCTAAGATGAGTATAAAAAACTGGTCCAAAATCTCCATTTACCATATTAACTATTTTAACTATAACAATAACAGGTATTAAACATATACACCCAACTAAACTAAATATAATATCAAAAAATCTTTTTACAAATAAATACATAGTTTTTTTCACCCTTATACTTAAAGATATATTATTATAAATAACTCTTTCATCTTCCATAAATATCACCTATAAAACCCGTCTTTACAAAATTATAACATATTTTAATTAAAAATAATATATTTTATTATTTTTCTTTAAAAATTTTAATGTAGTTATACAATAGATGTGAAACATTTCTATATATAAAAAAGGACTTAAGCCTTATAATTGAGTTATTAAACA
>CALWAM010000060.1 GCA_944373135.1 uncultured Bacilli bacterium
ATATCAAATTTCGTGTGTTTTCAGTATGTATTAATATATCATAAAAATTAGTAGTTGACAAATCTTAGAATGTCATACTTTAAAAAAAGATTTAAACCTTTAATAACTATAAGTTAAAATTTAAATTTAAAAAATCACTCTTATATGAGTGATCTAATTTTTTTTGGATTTTGCTTTTTCCGTATTACCTTCTAATTTTTTAATTGTTTCCTCTAATACTTTTATAGTTTTTACTCTAACATCATCTGCAGTTTTTTTAATAACTGGAGTTCCTTTTTTAATTGCTATATCAACTAAGTCATCAACCATTTTTTTAATATCTTTAGCTTTCTTTTTAGCAATATCTAAAACTTTTTCACCATCTAAATCAGTTAAAGCTGCTTTAATATCATCTATTTTATTTTCGACTTCAACTTTAACATCTTCCAAATCAATGTTTTTAATTTTTCTCATTAACTCATCTAATTTTATTTTTAATTCTTTTCTAGTTTCACTACCACTTTTAGGAGCAAATAAAACTCCTAATCCAGCACCAACTAATGCTCCAGCAACAAACTTACCTAATCCTTTACCCTTTTTCATTAAAATTCCTCCTCTTTCTTTTTTTTATTTTTTTTCTTACTAAATAGTTTAGTTATTAATCCACTTACCCCATCGACAACTCGATCAGTAATAAGTACTAGTTTATCGGTTGTAAAATCAATTAAACCAAACAAACTATTTAACGACTGAACCTTATCTGATACATCATCAACAACTTTTTCTACCTTACTTAAAGTTGTAATACTTTTTATCCCTAATATTATACCCACTATTAAAATAATTATTAATAGCATATAAATAATTAAAGGCAATACAACATTCAAAAATTCAATCATTTCTCCTCTTCCTCTCTATTCTCATACATTGAATCAATTAGATCAAATAAATCGCTTTCTAAAGTACTATCATCTTTTTCCTCTTTATTATCTATCTTTATATCTTCAAGTATGTCATTATCATTAGAACTACTATCTTCATCTACTTTAACTTCTTCAACTTTTTCTTTTTCTATTAAATCATCTAACGTTGTATTATCTTCATCAGATTCTTCATTATCCATATATGATGTAATTTTAATTTCTTCAGTCTTATAATGTGGAACATCTTCTGTATCATTTAAATTTTCTTCTATAAGTTCCCCTATAGTTTTATGTTCATCCACAATTTTATATTCCTTTGTATTATTTAATTTTAAATTATTCTCTATTTCATCTTCTAAAGTCCCAAAAGCTTTTCTTCTTACACTATCTACATCCATTATTTTAGGCAATGTTCCATCCGAAGATGCTGTTGGTAAAACATCATCTTTTTTATAATTTTTATCTAATACCCCATATACTGGAGATATAACTAAAGATGGTTTAAACTTCTTCTTTTGTTCAACTACTTTTCTACTATTACTATAATAATCTATCTTACGATTATTTTCTTTATAATTTTTATAATTATCTCTATCTATTTTCTTTTCTACTCGCTTGTCATCATAATTTTTCTTTTCTCGATAAGAAGTAATCATTTCAAATTCATCTTCGTCAAAAGAAATAAATGGGCTTTTTTCTTCTTTTTTTTCAATAACTTCTTCTTTTTTTACTGAATTAACTGGTTGATTATTTTCTTCCCTTTTATTATACTCAATATCTCTATTTAATCCCTTAAACCTTGTTTTTACTTCAGTATCTCTAACTTCTTCTTTTTCCTCTTTTTTCGGAGCCTTCTCTTCCTTAATAATTGGAATTTCAACCGTTTCTTCTTCAAATAAAATATTTTTTATCTTATCCATAAATCCCATTATGATACACCATCCTTAATTAATATCTTGCTCTATTTCCAAGAAATCATTTGCTGATTCATTAGTTTTAAAAATATCAAAATTAATTTCTTTATAATCTAAAACATTATCTTCCATCAAATTATTAATAATATCATCATTATAACTTATAGAAGTTAAAATAATCATTGCATATGTAACAACTTCATTAATTCTATCTTCATCTATAATCACTTCTATTTTAGCATAATTATACATAATTTCCAACAAAAAATAATTATCATCATATTTATTAATTTCAATATACCCAAATTTATCACCATTATTTATTTCTTTTGAGTAATATGCATCATTATTAACTTCATAATTTTTTACTACTTTATTATAGTAACTAATAACATCGACATAAAAATAAAGCCGATAATTACTTTTTAATAATACTTCATTATAATCATTCTTACTATATACTCCAACACTACTTGGTACATAATATTTATATCCACTTCGATATTGATTACTAAGTTTTAAATTACTACTTGAAGTAAAATCAATAATCTTTTCTATACTCATATTATTAACACTATTACACCCACTACACATTACTATGATACTTAATAACAATAATACTTTTATTTTCATTATGTACCTCCATATATTAATTATAACACCACCCTATTTAAATGCCAACTTAATCTTTTTCTGCTTCCAAATAATTAATAAATTCATTCTTATTCATAAACTTTTCTTCATATTCAGTAGTTTCATTTTCAATATCACTATTCGCTAAATCTAAGCTTACATTTTTAAAAACATAACCATAATTACTTAAACTAACAATACTACTTGCGAATAATCCTTTATTATCCGTTTTCATAACAATTCTTTTTTTATTTTTAAATAAATCATCATATATATTTAAAAATACTTGACTAGTTAACCTTCTTTTAGCTTGTCTTTTTTTCGGCCACGGATCACTAAAATTTAAATATATAGTATCTATTTCATGACTAATGTAATCCCCTAAATTTAAAGCATCCATAATAATAATTCTTACATTATTTAAATTGCTATCTTCCAACTTTTTGACTGCTCGCGCTACAATGCTATCATATCTTTCAACACCTATAAAATTAATATTAGGATACTTCTTAGCCATTTTCATAATAAATTGTCCTTTTCCCATCCCAATTTCTAAATGAATAGGATTATTATTTTTGAATAATTTATTCAAATTATATTTATAATTATCAAAATCATTCACAACATATTTACTATTATTAACTATTTCTTTAGCATTTTTAATATTTCTAATTCTCATAAATTCACTATCCTTTACTAATGTCATATATTATTATTAGGAGGGTCATATGAAAAAAGATCGTAATACTTTTTTTCAAGGTTCTGAATATTCTGCTACCACATACATACCTCCAATGAACCAAATACTACAAAACAATATGATGCCTTATAATCAAATGCCAGTTCCATTTACTGAAGCTCAACAATCTTATTATGCCGGAGTAACTCCTAATTATCAACAAATTCCTAATCAAAATATGAATTATAATACTAACTATAATAATAACAATATTTACACTGATTTAGAAAATCGAATTGCTAAATTAGAAAGAGAAGTAAATCGTCTTAATAATCGCTTATTAAAATTAGAGAGTAAAAATGATAATACAAGTACTGATTATTCAAATAGTATGTATATGGTATAACTTATCTCTTAAGGGTAAGTTTTTTCTTTATCTTTTCTACATAACTTTTACCTAAAACTTCATTTATGATATTTAATTTATATGATACAACAAAATAGATAATCATACCTAATAAAGCATTAATACTAATATATAGAATTGCACTCATCCTTGTTCCACTTTCCCAAGGCCATAATAATTTAATTAGTAGTATTACAACTAACATCAATAAATTAGGTATTAAACTTTTACCTAAAATTTTAAATGTACTAACATAATTAACATTATTATTTTTTCTTAAACTATAAAGTGCTATAAAACAAGATAATAAATAGCCAGTTATAGTAGCAACAATCGCACCAAAATAAGCTGGTATACCAATTTTATTAAAACTTAACATTAGTATAATATCTAAACAAATATTTACAACAAAACCAGATATAGCAGCTATATATACTAATTTAAACTTATTTAAACTTTGTAAAGTCGAATTAGTAACCATATATAAATTAAGAGCTACACTAGACCACACACTTAATGATAATATTAATGTTCCATAATCACTATTTCCATAAAATACTGTCCAAATAGGTCGCGAAAGAACACTAATACCAATCGCCATCGGAATAGATATAAACAAAATCATTTGTAAAGCTTTATTAATCCTATTACTAACAATATCCCATTTTTTTAGAGTAAATGCTGAAACAATCGTTGGAATTAAACTAACCGTCATTCCCATAGCTACCGATGTAATTACCATATTAATCTTTGGTGCCCACGTTGTAATAGAAGTTGCAATAAACTCAACATCTACATCCTTAAAGTTTAACTTTTCCAATACTCTTAAAATACATACCATATCTGCAAATCCATAAATACTTGCAATAGTATTTATAATAATAAATGGGACAGCATAACTAAATATTTTTTTTATTATTTCTTTATTTGAGACATTATCTTTTACTTCATAATTAACTAAAGATAATTCTTTTTTATTAGATTTCATTCGATATAATACATATAAATAAGCAACTAATCCCCCAATAGTAGCACCTAAAACCGCTATCTTAACTCCCACTTTATAATCCAAATTAAGAACCACAATACTTATAAAACATCCTATTAAAATAACGGCAATTCTCACAACTTGTTCTAAAACATTACTAATTGAAGAAATATTAATTATATTGTGTCCTTGTAAAAATCCTTTACTAATACTATAAAAAGGAACGACTAAAATTGCTAAAGAAATTAATCTTACAACACTAGCTACATCTTGATAAGTATTGCCACCAGTTAAATCCCCAATAATCATTTTTCCAATGCTCTCAGCAAATATAAATAATAGTAAAAATATAACTAACGCAATAAAACCAATTATTTTCTTACCTATCTTAAATGTTCTCACTTTAGCTTCTTGCATTCCTAAAGTATTATATTCATTTATTATTTTACTTACAGCAATAGGTAATCCTGCTGTTGATATATCTAAAAACATAACATAAATACTATAAGCATAAGCATATAAAGCACTACCACTTGTTCCAATCATTGCATAAAAAGGAATTACATATAACATTCCTAATATCTTAACTAAGAATATT